>JAFYZJ010000037.1 GCA_017548735.1 Candidatus Saccharimonadota bacterium
GCTTTATCCGATAGCCAATCAATCCTCTTCTGCTTGCGCACAATTAAGCAAATCGTGAGGATGAGGAGCTGAATACCGAGCGCGATCAATGCCGCGAGGCCCAAGGTCCAATGCTGACCCGGAAGCACACAACCTGCGAACAAGACAATCGCAATCGCAATAAAGGTCTGCGCCGTGTTAGCCAGCGCGCAGATTGCATAGCGCAAAATATGAATAAAGCTAATCTGCCCCGCCGTCACATTCAGGTCTTTAAGACGCCAAACAAGATAGGCGAGACCACTTGCGCCGCCACTTGGCAAAGCGTGATTCACGAAGTTAATCTCGAGCGAAATGCGCGTCAGTTTTGCCTGCGTCATCTTGAAATTCTTGCGCTGCTTGAGGAAGGCAAAATAAATTTGACCTGCCGCGTAGTACATAAGAATCTGCTCAGGAATCAAAAGTAGCAGGATCCAAAGATTCAAATGCTGGAAAGAATATACCAAAGCATCCCACATTGGCATCATTTGGCCATTTAATTCTACTTCCCCCGTAAACGCCTGGTATGCAATGAACGCAACCAAAGCTAAAGTGATTACACTCAAAACCTTCTTAACCATAGTCTTTATAGTATATCATTTTTTGGGGTTTTTCGGTATAATTTAAGTATATGCAGTATCTTGTTGTGCTCGGTCGCGAAGCCAAGATTTCCCTCGCAGAACTCGAGGCGCTTTTTTCGTCTAGCAAAGTCAAGCAAGTCGCACCAAATCTTGCCCTTGTTACCGCTAAATATGTCGATATCAACCGCCTCGGCGGCTCACTCAAGGTCGCGAAGGTTCTCGACGAGTCACCAATCGACTATCTCAGCCAGCTGCCAGAAGGTAAAATTACCCTTGGCGTCAGCGATTATTCCGCCAAAGCCAGCCAAAAGTCCGCCTGGTCACTCGCTCTCAAATACAAGAATCTCTTGAAGCGCCACGGCCGCAACGTCCGCCTCATTCCGGGCAAATCCGCCACAATTCCTAGCGCCACCGCGCACCACAATCAGCTCGGCGAAAAACTCAATCATATCGAAATTATTAAATTCGGCGATACCTTTGCCACCTCTATTGGCACTCAGAACATTACCGCCTACGCCAAGCGCGATCAGGCTCGCCCTGCCCGCGACGCCTTCGTCGGCATGCTACCACCGAAGCTCGCCCAGGTTCTTATCAATCTCGCAACCGGCGGCGCTAACAAAGGCCGTCTGCTCGATCCATTCTGCGGCACCGGCGTCGTACTCCAGGAAGCTTCCCTTATGGGCTATCGGGTTTACGGCACTGACCTCTCTGAAAAGATGATTAACTACTCCGAGCGTAACCTCTCCTGGCTCGCTGGTCGTTATTCAGATATTACCGCCAAGCCCCAGCTTGAAGCCGGCGATGCGACTACTCACGAATGGAAACCAGCCCCAGATTTCGTTGCGAGCGAAATCTACCTCGGTCACCCAATGTCGCAACCACCAGTTGAGATTAAATTCCGCACCGAAAAAGAAAACTCCGAAGCCCTCCTTACTGCCTTCTTGAAGAATATCGGCAGCCAAATCAAACCTGGTACTACCCTCGCCCTCGCTATTCCGGCTTGGCTCCGTCCAAACGGCAAGTATTCCGGTCTCGATATTGTTGACAGATTAGACGACCTCGGGTATAATTTAACAAAGTATCGATACGCTTCTTTTGATGACCTCTTATATTACCGAGAGGGCCAAATCGTTGCGCGTCAAATAATAGTATTAAGGAAAAAGTAAAGTATGTCACATGTCAAAGCTGGTGGTACCAGTAAAAACATCCACAACAATGCTGGCCAACGCCTCGGCGTCAAGCGCTTTGGTGGCCAGACCGTAAAGACCGGTGAAGTTCTCGTTCGCCAGACCGGCGCAACCAAGCTTGCTGGCCCAGGCACCTTCATGAGCCGTAACTTCACGATTCATGCTGCTATCGATGGCAAGGTCGTCTTCGTTAAGACCAAGAAGAGCCACTTCTCTGGCAAGAGCGTTCGCCGCACCCGCGTCGAGGTTCACGCAAAATAAGTTGACTTTAAAAAAATCTCCCGCAAGGGAGATTTTTTGTTACTGTTCTGGGTTCCACTTAGGAGGTTCCGGCGTAGGAGTGGGAGTCATCCCCTCTGGCGCGTCATAGATAGTAATCTCCTCTTCATTGCCGCCAAACGTTTTCAGTTTGTGGCTAGGCCCATCACTAACATCAACCGCCCGACTGTCCGTGCCGAATCCATCTACATGGTGTTTCGACTCCTCCATAGTTGGCTCCTCGACTGGAGGATAGGCATCTGGCGAAGCTGGAGGAAAAGACTCCGCCTCGTCTGTGAATTCAACCATCTGGCCGTTCGAGCCAAACTCTTGCAACCAATGTGACTTTTTTGCCGGCTCCGGCTCCCCTTCATCGACTGGAGGATAGGAATCCGGTGAAGCCGGAGAGATAATCTGAGACTCATCGGTAAACTCCATCATAGTCCATGGATTAGTTTCGCTTTCATTACCTTTGCCGTAAGAGCTTTCGCCGGTTTCCTTCATTTTCTATCTCCTTATTTCCTTTATCTTACCATACCCGCGCTTCAACCAAGCAATCGCGATAAGTCTTAGCTTCTCGACTAGAATCGCTACTATGAAGAATGCCACTGAAAAGGCTAAAACACCCGCCACCGTCGCGACAACGCCTAAACCACTCCCCTTCATTCCGCGCAAAGCACTCGGCAAGAAATCGCTCCAAATCAACACATTGCAATTTAGTAAATAGACGGCGAAAGCGCATGGCGCGAAACAAGTAATTACCGCAGCCGCCCGCTTCTTGATCTGTAATCTGCTGAAGAATGACACTAGAAGCACGGATGCAAAGACAATTAGCGGTGACGTATAGCCAACAAAGGCTTTACGATTGATATATAAATCAAGACCATGGAGGTTAGGCCCGTACACTCTGAACACCCACGCGATAACCGAGCAGGCCAAGAAACCGACTAAGCACCAAATCTTCCGCACATTGTTCAAGAAGCCCGATTTCTTCATTGCTGCGCCGACAAAATATAGCACCGCTAGCCAGACGAACGAATAGCCACTGCTGAATCTAAAGATATCCCCGGTTAGAAGCGACATAATAGAAAATACGCCGAGTGCCACCCAAATTGCCCACTTCAATTGCTTTTCTTTCATACCCCGCACTGCCGCATTTAAAACCGGCATGACAAGATACAATGCCAAAAATGCCGTCAAATACCAATAGCTCTGATGTGTTACCGGCATCACGCTCTTATAAAACACACTACGCGATACCAACTCCGGCTTGAAAACCAGATATATAACAAATACCAGTACCCCATAAAAAACCGCCTGCAACCACAATGACAGCAAGCGACCAACCTTAAACGGCTTTTCTTTTTCACGAAAACCGACATAACCACTAATCAGCGCAAATATATTCACCGCTCCATAGCAAAGCGTTTCAAGCAGCCATGCCGCCGAGAACATTGTACTCGACTCGCCGTCTTGCACGATTAGTTTTGAAATAAGTAGCGTATGCAAAATCGCCACGAACAGCATCGACAATAACCGAAGCAAATCAATCCCATAATTGCGCGCTTTCATAATGATATTATAAGCCATAAAAAATGGGCCTGCCGTTTAAAGCAGACCCACAGGTGATTATTTAATCGCAACGATTACGCGAATGTCGCCATCCGTATAATAATCGAAGCTGATTGAATCGCCTTTTTCAAGGAGGACTTGGCTCTCATCTACCTTTATTGATGCACGATAAAGCTTACCGTTAATCATATAGTAGAACTGGGTCGTACCGTCAATCTCAGCGGTATAAATCGCATCGATGACGCCGCTTCCAGACGCATTAGGCGTAGGAGTCGGCGTCGCTGACGGAGTCGGAAGCTCTGCGAGTGCATAAGGATCGGAGAAAGGAGCATCGACTGATCCTCCATATTCCCAACCATCATCCAGGCCTAACAGCTTCGCCTGATACTTATTAATTGCCTTTGGCAAAGTATCAGCCTCAACAGCGATTGAATAGTTACTCATGCTGCAGATTGCATAAGACTGAACTAATCCAGCCTTACCTTTTAAGCACATGAGATAGCTCGGCTCGCCAGCGATGTTTACCGGTAACGGGAATGTGGCTTGATAGCCCTTTTCCTGTACTAGCTGTTCAACAGCCAACTGTGCCGAATGCTCTTCTGCACCAACCAAGTTATACTGCGTCATCTTACCCGTAGAGGTGTCGACGACCAGCCAACCAAGGTTGGATTCGGATTTGTTCGCAGCAGTCAGACCGGTATAGAAGCAAACCTGGCCGTCCTTGTCGATAATCGAAGAATAGCCATAGAAGTTCGCGAATATCTCGGCACCTTCATTATCGCTACGATCTTTGTCGCGGTGGTAATAAGACGTTCTGAGGACATTCGCCTGTCCGAACGTGTCATTCCAGAAACCGTTGCCGTAACCATAGTACCAATAAGCGACATCCATAAGATATCCAAGCGAATAGATATGATCTATCCACTCCGGAGCATCATTAATGGAGTATTCCTCAGACGCGCCTGTCTGGGCATTTGTCAGGATGAAGCTATTGACGACCTTGCCTCCAAAGAGACCGGCAGTCGGAGTCATCACGCCTGTTACCCAATAAGGCACACCTTCTTCATCAATTTCCATAAAGCTACGATCGAAGATGTAGCTCGGATACTGATTTCTGAGGTGTCTACCGAGGTCCTTATCGAAGTAAGCGCCCGGCGTATAAATGATAGGGTTCTCAAGGGTGACTAAAATAGCATCCTGAGTAACAATACCATTCTCTGGCGTTACGGGGACAAGCACGTAACCAGGTACGCCATCATACTGCGCCTTATTCCACTTAAAGTAGCCGCCGGCATAGTCGATGGTAGACAGACGATAATATTCATCCTGATACTTA
>JAFYZJ010000038.1 GCA_017548735.1 Candidatus Saccharimonadota bacterium
AGTCTGCGTTATTTTTGATGCAGAAATAATTTGGAGGTAATACATGAGAGGCTCATGAGATGGTTTTTGTTGGTCAAAGTAAATAATTAGGAGTTGTTGATGAAAAAGATTATTAAATTAGGCGCAGTGGCGGCGCTCGCTGCGGCGGTATTTTTGATGCCGCAGACCTCGACGTCTGCGGCGACGGGAGTTAGGTTTACGGGACGCTCGTCGATTCCCGTAAAGCATACGGTTACAAATGTGAGCGGTCCCGTAAGCCTGCAATATAAGTTCGTATTTAAGGCAAAGGATGATAATCCGGCAGAAGTGACTGGCATTAATTCGCCAGTAACGGCGGCAGCCAATACGCGGGCTTTGGCAAACAAAACGGCTTCGGTAGACTGTGCGTTTAATTTGACCGGTTTAACGTTCCCGAAAGTGGGGGATTACGGATTTGAAATCTATGAGATTTCGACGAATGACCCGGCAAATTTCCCGCTCGATTTGAAGCGTTACGAGGTCTATTTCCATGTCTATAACGAGGTGGACGAGAATAATAGCCCGACAGGTAGTCTAAGGGTTGAGATGGATAATTGTCTTTATGATGTCGAGGCAGGCGGCAAGGTAGATCTTGCGGCAAACTTTAGCTCGGAAGCGGGGTATTCGTATATTACGTTATCGAATATGGTAACTGGTATGGCGGCCGAAACGGACAAATACTTTAAATATAAGGTTGATTTCGAGGGCGTCGCGGACGGTGCGAAGATTAATGTGGCCGGCCAGGACACTAACGTATCGGGTGGACGCTTGGCGACCGTGGATGAATATACAGTAGGCGACGGCGATTTGTTCGTCTATTTGAAGCACGGACAGGAGATTACGATTGGTCGATATGAGAGCGATGGGGTGACAGCAAATGAGTTGCCGCAGGGCGTGAGCTATACAATTACGAAAGTCGATACGAGCGACGGTTATACAACGGAAATCGATGGCGCTGCAGTTACTTCTGTCGAGAAGACAGTGGCGGCGATGGATAATAATACTGCGGTAACGAATAATAAGGAAGCGATGGTGAACACTGGCATTAGTACAAGTATGCTGCCATTTGCTGCAGTAGCGGTATTGAGTTTGAGCGGTATTTTAGTCGCGCGGAAGTTTTTGAAAAGCGCATAAAAGGGCATAAAAAAATGCCTGGTGGAGTGTAGGAGATTCGAACTCCTGACCTATTGATTGCGAACCAATCGCTCTACCAACTGAGCTAACACCCCATGGCTGAATCTAATTATAGCATAGTATAATTAGAGCATGATTCTGTTTTGCGATTTTGATGGGACGCTGATGCGCGAGGAGATTCCGGGGGATTTTGAGCGCAATTTGGAGGCAATCAGCCGGTTCCGCGCGGCGGGCAATAAGTTCGCGTTAGCAACGGGGCGTGGCCTTGCAAGCGTTTTGCGTGGCTTCCCAAACTACAGAGAATACGTTGATTATCTCGTGCTTGATAACGGTGCGCTATGCCTAGGTCAGAACGGCGTCTTGTTTGATTATTTGATTCCGGAAGAAACGGCGCGTCGCCTCGTGAATTATACTTGCGAGTATGCGGCGGGACATCGTGTTGGCTTTACGTTTTATAACAGTCAGGGCCAAGAGAGCAAGGAGCTGAGTGGTAGCCAGACCAAGATTCGTATCTGGGTCGACGACGACGACTTTATGGGGAAGATGAATGCTGAATTGTCGGAGAGGTTTAAACAGGATAATGTAATTTTCTTTACCGGGCATCGGGCAGCCTTGGCACTAATTCATTTCCGGCCGGACGCAGGCTATAGTTGTTTGCTCGACGCGACGCCGGCAGCCGCAGGGAAAGAAGCGGCAATCAAGCGTCTTTCGGGAATACTTGGCGATAAAGAGGTGATTACGGTGGGGGATGGCAATAATGACCTCGGTATGATCCAGAAATTTGAGGGTTATATCATGAGTAGTGCGGCACCGTTTTTGCTTGCCGAAGTTGACGAGTCGCACCATGCCGACTCGGTTGCCGGCCTGATTGACCAGCTACTAGAAAAACATTAGCGAAATAGGTAAAATTAGCTTAGAATGCTAGCGCTGTATATTATTTTGCTGGTAGTGGGCTTGATAGCGCTCGTGAGGGCGTCAGATGTTTTTGTCGATGCAGCTTCGTCGTTTGCGACCAAAATGCGCGTACCAAAGATGCTGATTGCGTTAACGATTGCGGCGTTTGGCACCTGTGCGCCAGAACTAGCGATTTCTTTTACCTCGATTGCGAGCCATAACGTCGATATGACGTTGGCGAACGTGATTGGGTCCTGCATCGTGAACATCTTGCTGATTGTTGGCGTCGCAACGATTGTAAAACCGATTGCAGTGAAGGAGCGAACAGTGAAGCGCGAGCTGCCGATGCTTGTGGTCGTGACGGGCGCATTCTTTGTAATGCTCAACGACACGATTTTTACGGGGCACAGGAACGGTTTGACGCGCGCGGATGCTTTGATTTTGATGATTCTGTTTGCGGTTTTCATGCTCTATATCTTGCTTGTAGTGCGTTCACATCATCGTAAGCGCGGACGTACGCCGAAGACGAAGTATTCTCTGAAGCAGTCAATTTGGTTCATTATATTGAGCCTGATTGTGATTGCAGTGGCGGCGCAGGTCGTTGTCGATAACGCAGTAGCCCTCGCCGAGGCGATTGGAATTTCGCAGAAGATTGTCGCAATGACGGCAATTGTGATTGGTACGTCTTTACCGGAGCTCACGATGACGGTGGGCGCCTCGCGCAAGGGGGAGTTCGATCTGGCGGTGGGGAATATTATCGGGACGAATATCTTTAATATTTGTATCGTTTTGGGCCTGCCGACTCTGATTTTCGGCGGTTTTGAATCCTCGGCATTTGGTCTAGTCGACACTGTAGTAGTCTTACTCGCAGCGGTGGCCTACTATATCTTCGGTAGAAGCAACAAGAGGCTGACGCGTATGGAGGGGGTGATTATGGTTCTGATCTTCCTGATGTACTACGCGTACGTGCTGCTAATATAAGCATAAGTTATTGACTTTTTTGCAAAAGTATGCTATAATGTAGGTATGTTCTACTACTGTTAGGTGGTGAGGGCAAGTATTTTTATATGGGAGGTGGTGCGCTTGAGATATAGCAACACTATAAGGCTAGCTCTAAATGAAAAAGAAGCTAATTTGGTTACGCACGGCGGTCGCAAGTATCATGCCGACGATCTGATGGGCTGCGTAATAATGGCCGCGTATTTAGAGCCAAATCACGAAGACGTTGTGTTATTAAGGACACGCGATCGCGACATCATCGAAAGGAAACGAGGTCACGCCGTAATATACGACGTTGGCTATCAGTATGACCCGACATATTTATCGTTCGACCATCATCAATCAGAATTTAATATGAGACGAACGAGATTGCCATATATCAAGTACGCTTCGGCGGGCTTGTTGTGGCTAGAATATGGCAGGGAAATACTGAGGAACAATTACGAGTGCCCCGAAGATTTACTTGAAGAAGTAATGAATAGCGTGGATCGCCTCTGCATAGAGGGCATAGATATGGTTGATAACGGTAAGCATAATTATAGTTATTCGACATTAACCGTGTCTGGCCTTTTAGCGATGGGGAATCCCCTTTGGGACGAAGTTGATGCATTCTCGGACGAGTGTTTTGTCGAGACGGCCAATTGGGCAAGATGGATTCTCGATAGAGCAATAATGATTTGCCTTTCGATTGCTCGTGGCAGAAAACTCGTTGGAGAGCTGCTCCAAGACACTGATGCTGAGACCGAAATAATGGTATTTGATCAGTTTATTGGTGGCTGGGAAAGCGCTATCGCACGTTCGCCGGAAGAATCGTCTAATCTGAAGTTTGTCGTGTATAAGGACCAGAAGCAAAGAAGAACAGACAAAGATATGTGGACGATTGAAGCGATTGTAGATAGGAGCAAGCCGACTGGTTATCGTATGCTTTTCCCCGAGAATTGGTGGGGCCTGAATGAACGTCGTTTCAAGAAAGAGACGGGCATTAAAGATGCTGCATACATAAACAAGGCTGGAACTCTCGCGACTGCGAGATCTGAAGAGGGGGCAATTCTGCTTGCAAATTTAGCTATCAAGCTTAGGAAAATGGAGAGTATGGATGTTTATGATTCTCCTGAGATTACTGCGAATGAACGAGTTCAAGATGACCACTCCCGAGACATGATTATGACCGTATAGGTCAAGAAAGCCGGACAGGTAATGTCCGGCTTTTGTCGTGCTAGAATATGGATATGGAATTAAACGCCGAACAATTGATGATTGTGCATGATATCGAGCGCCAACTCGGTGCGCGCTTGCATGATTTGCCGGCGGTTTTTTATAGCGATGGCGCGACGGATGCAACGGTGTTTAGCCTCGGCGGAAAATACTTGATTAAGATTTCGGATTTGCGAACGATTCAGACGCAGCGCGAGTTTCTCGAGCGGGTGCCAGAGGGCGTTTTTCAGAAGCTACTATGCTGGAATGAGGGGCTTGGTTACGAATGTTTTGAGTTCATTGATGGTGAGCATTATGACGGCTCGCTAATCGAGCCAAAAAGTGCGATCTTACAGATAAAGGGCGTTGTCGAAAGCTACCCGGAATATACTTACGATAAGTATGGCTTTTTGGGTGACGAGAAAGCAACGTGGCGTGAGTTTTTACTTGATGAAATTGACTATGCGGCGCGGACGATTCCAGAGATTTCGCAGGCAAAAGTGCTGGCGGCAGTCGATGAGATTGGTGATTTTGCGCCAAAAAAATATCTGATGCACGGCGATTTTGGCACGCATAATTTTTTACTGCAAAATGGCAAGATTCGCGTAATTGACCCGATGCCAGTAGTAGGGGATAGGCTTTATGATTTTTACTTTGCGATTCTATCCGATGCGGATATATTTGAGGATCTTAGCGATGACTATTTCTTGGGGTTCTTTGATGACTACGAGGCGGTTTACAAGAAGGCGCTTTTGACGGTGGCGCTCTATGTGCGCATGAGTCGTGCGGCGAAGTACGACAAGGCCAATTTTGCGAAATACAAAAAATTATATGAGGCGAAATAGGATGAGTGGAGAAACATTATCGACGAAGAACAAAATACTAGAAGAAGGGCAGAAATGAGACTATATTTAGCGAGCCATAATTTAGGGCTTTATGCGGACGAATTGCTTAAGTTGGTCGGCGAAGGGAGAAAAGCGCTATTCATCGAGAATGCGCGTGATTTTCTTGATGCAGAAAAACGTACGGGCGACTTGAGTGCTAAGCTTGATATGTTAAGGAAGCTTGGCTTCGAGGCGGAAGAGCTGGATTTGAGAAGATATTTTGGTAAGCCGGAAGAACTGAAGAACTTTATTAGACAATACCAGCCAGATTTAGTTTATGCGAGTGGCGGGAATGTGTTTCTACTCGTGACGGCCTATCGTCTAAGCGGTTTTGACAATCTTCTGCGTGACGCCCTAGCGAAGGACGAGTTCGTTTATGGCGGTTTTAGCGCAGGGGTGATGTCGGTTTGCAAAACTATTAAATTGTACGGCCATGGCCTATATGTGCCAGAGAAAGTACAGGGACTGTATGGCGTCGATGCAGTATTGGACGGCCTGGGTTTGATCGATTATCAGATAGTTCCGCATGCGGATGTGCCGGAGTTGCTCGAAATTACGAAAGAATATATTAAGCGTTATACGGAAGCCGGATATGAGGTGTTGCCGCTAAAGCAAGATGCGGTGATTATAGTTGACGCGCACGGCCAGCGGATACTGGGACAATAAAAATAGAGCCTACGGGCTCTTTTTTGTGGTGGGTCGCGAGGGGCTCGAACCCCCGACCTCCTCGGTGTAAACGAGGCGCTCTAGCCAACTGAGCTAGCGACCCATAACAGAGTGATTATAACATAAAAACATGGTATTATTAAAGCAGAAGCAGTATCGCGTACGAAATTAGGAGGAAAGTGAAAAAGTTTTTCAATAAAAAACACCTGCCACTTATTGCGACCGTAGCCTTGATTGCTATTGCTGGCATTGGCGCAGTGATTGCATATAGCCGCTCTGTCTCCGTGATCGATTCGGATATTTTGCTAGGTCAGTATAGAACGACGATTACGAATGAGTTCACGTCGCCACCAAATTGGCAGCCGGGCCAGACGGTGCCAGACGAAATCGAAGTCACGAATGACTTCGATAGAGATATTGCTGTGCGTGCAAAGATTGAAGAAGAGTGGACCGATAAAGACGGCGACCCGTTGCCGCTCGTTTCGCCAAATTCTGGACTCAAGATGGCCGAGATAGAATTCCCGGACGATTCGGACTGGAAGAAAGAAGGTGACTACTATGTCTATGACGATGATTTGGAGCCAGGCGAAACGACGACTCCATTAATCACGGGCGTGACGCTTAATCCTGAGGCGAACCTCGATACGAGCGATAATGCCGAGGACGATGCGGACGGCGAATATGCGGATGCGGAATATCGTCTGGAGATCACAATCGAAACGATTATCGCGGAAGAAAAGAGGGTTTGGTATTTGCTATATGATGTGGTCGCAAATCAGGTGAACGATTTGGGTGACTATCAGATTGACTTTAGGGATCGCGCGACGATGTATTCATACGGTTCAATCGCAACTGCGAACGGCAACGGCGTGAATCGACTAACCGAGAAGGGCGCCGACGTTTACTATTATCGCGGTCAAATGGAAGACAACTTCGTTTATTGGGGTAATTTCTGCTGGCAGATGTTCCGCACTACGGCGACGGGTGGCGTGAAGATGATTTATGCCGGTTTGCCGACTGACGTTGACGGGAAAATGCAGTGCAATACGGATAAGTTTGACTCGGCGATGGTGATTCCGTTACCAGGCGAGTTTAACGGTGCTTATTATAGTGTAGATGGGAACTCTAATAAGTACTCTCCGGCTGATGTGGGTTATATGTATGGCGAAAGAATTATGCCAGAAAGGTTTACTCCGGCTAGTGACCAGGTTTTGACTTTCTCAAATAATGTCAGTCGTAACGGGAGCACTTATACGCTAGATACGACGGCGGGGCAGTATTTAACTGGGCTATGGTCCGATAATATAGACGAGGCGCAGACGCGTTATCATTACTTCTGTCTCGACGGTGCAACGACGTGCGATAACACGAAGATTGGGTATATGCTATCCTACGTGAACTATACCAATACTAACACGCTCTATATCTCGTATTTGCCGGTAAATGGGTACGACAACATTGAGGCGATGAAAAATGCGATGTTTGCGAATGAGCATGATAGCCTGGTTAAGGCGGCGCTTGAGACTTGGTTCGAAGACAGTAATTTAGATGGGCATGTTGGCGGGGCGCGTAATTACGAAGACGATCTGGAAGATGCGGTTTTCTGCAACGAGCGTACGCTCTATTCTGGTCCGCTAAAGAGTAAAGATGATGGTGGCCTTACGTCTTACTTTAACGCAGCCTATCGCGTAAGTAGTACAGTGAATAATTCGAGCAATATCACGCCTAGCCTTGATTGTGCAAGCGCTAGAGATTCCTTCACTAAGTACTCCAGCAACGGAAATGGAAAACTAAAGCACAAAGTCGGTTTAATTACGGCGGACGAATTGCGCTTGGCCGGCTTAGTGGATGGTTCGGTATTCATTCACTCTAACCCGGGAACTTGGACGATGACGCCTGCCGATTTTTCGACTGAATCGGCTAGCGTTTATAGTATGTCGTCTTACATATATAACAAAAGCATCGTGAATTCCAACCCTGTTCGCCCAGTAGTATCGCTCAAGGCCGGCACGGAATACATCCCGGGCGGCAATGGTACGCGTGGAAATCCTTACTATATCCAATACTACGATTAAAGCCTTTTTGTGATTCTCGCCTCTACCAGAGAGAAATGTGGTAAAATATAGGGGTATTAATTTAAATGAAAGGGCAGCGATGTCAGAAGAATCACTAGTTATGAAGCAACGTCATACGCTTAGCCACGTTTTGGCTGCAGCGGTAAAGAGGATTTATGCTGGCACAACAACACTCCAGTTCGGTGTTGGCCCTGCCATTGATAATGGCTTTTACTATGATATCGACTTCGGTGGCGTGAAGGTCTCCGACGAAGATTTGAAGAAGATTGAAAAAGAAATGCGCAAAATTATTGCGCAGAATTTGCCACTTGCTTACAGCGAGAAATCGCGCGAAGATGCGCTCGCTTGGGCAGAGAAGAATGATCAGAAATACAAGACCGAGCTTATTAATGATTTGCCAGAGGATGAGACGATTTCGTTCTATACTTTGGGCGAAGAATTTGAAGACCTCTGCAAGGGCCCTCACGTAGAGTCCACCGGTAAGGTTGGTGCATTTAAGCTCGATAAGGTTGCTGGTGCTTACTGGCGCGGCGACGAGAAGCGCGAAATGCTTACTCGTATCTATGGTCTTGCCTTCGAAAAGCAGGAAGAGCTCGATGAATACGTTAAGAAGCAGGAAGAGGCTAAGGCACGCGATCACCGCAAACTCGGCAAGGAACTCGATTTGTTCTGCTTCTCGGATTTGGTTGGCTCTGGTCTTCCAATGTTCACTCCGCGCGGTACGATTTTGCGTGATATTTTGAACGATTTCTCGCAGAGCTATCGTATTAAGGCAGGTTACCAGAAGGTTTGTATCCCGCATATCGCATTAGTTGATTTGTACAAGACCTCTGGCCACTATGAGAAATTCCCAGAGATGTTGCAGTTTGTCAGCCAGGAATCTGGTGACCACTTGGCTTTGAAGCCAGTGAACTGCCCGCATCATTCGCAGATTTTTGCTTCTCAGCCACGTTCCTATAAGGAGCTTCCGATTAAGTATCTCGAAACGACGATGGTTTACCGTGATGAGCGCAAGGGTGAACTCGGTGGTCTTAGTCGCGTCCGTTCGATTACGCAGGATGATTCGCACGTCTTCTGTACCGAAGATCAAGTTGGTCAGATTTTCGGCGAATTGATTGCCGCTGCGCAAGATTTGTACGGTCGCATTGATATGAAACTCAAACTTCGCCTCAGCTTCCGCGATGATGGCGATGGCTACACTGGTACGCCAGAGATGTGGCAGAAGGCCGAGAGTGCAATTCAGGCAATGGCCGATGAGCATAAGATTGAATACTTTATTGGTATTGGTGAAGCAGCGATGTACGGTCCAAAGATGGATTTCATGGCAACGGATGCCTTGGGCCGCGAATGGCAGGTGGCAACGGTTCAGCTCGATTACGCAACGCCAACTCGCTTCGGTCTCGAATATGTCGATGCTGACGGTAGTAAGAAGACGCCAATTATGATTCACTGTGCTTTGCTTGGTGCGATTGAGCGCTTTATGAGCGTGCTGATTGAGCACACGGCAGGCTGGTTCCCATTCTGGATGGCCCCAGAACAGGTCCGCATCGTAACGATTAATGATTCTGTTGCAGATTACGCCGCAAAGATTCGCGAAATTCTCGATAAGACTGAGATTAATGAGCCGCTTGAGCATCGTGCGATTCGCTATACGGTCGATGACCGCAACGAGAGCCTTGGCAAGAAGATTCGCGAGGCAACCAAGATGAAGATTCCTTGTGTATTGATTGTCGGTCCAAAGGACGTCGAGGCCGGTGAGGTTTCGGTTCGCTTACGTGACTCCGAGGAGAAGGTTAAACTCGAGAAACTTGCCGAATATTTGCAAAATTTGTAATCAAAGGGCGCCCAAAATGGGCGCTTTTTGGCGGTTTGGCGGTATAATAGACATAAGTAATTTAGGGAGGTAACTAATGGATAGTGGGGAATATCAGCAATCTGCGCCAGTAGCCGCAAAGAAGGGCGGCAAAGGTGCTGTAATACTAACAATCGTCTTCGCGTTAATTGCGGCTGGACTTGGTGTTTGGCTTGCGATTTTGCTTTTGAACCCAGCAAAGGGCGGTGAATCTGGCGGTGTTACTGGAGGTTCGACTGGCAATACGGCATTGCTTTCGAGCCAGGAAGATGAAGTTCAGAATTTGCTCGACGATATCGAAGAGTCGCTCCCAGAAGGCGGCTATTCTATCGACAAGATTTATGATGATTACGGTCTGCCGGTTAAGGTGAGCGATAAGCTTTGGACCGAGTCGGCCAGGTCTTATGGCGCCTATGCTAAGAAATACGCCGATAGCGGTAGCGCTACTCAGATTTACAATAGCATTGTTAATCTCTTGAAGAAGAAGGGCTTGAAGAATGTTGCGGTACCGACCTTTGGCATTTACGGCGAAGAGGTTCCGGAACAGGATACCACTCACTACTTTAAGGGTGACAGCGGTATTTACTGTCATGTTTCAAATACGAACAAGGTCGAAGGTTCTGGCAATGACGTGGGCTATTCTTGGCTTGAGTATCGCTGCTCGAATGAGAATTGGTTGACCGAAGACAACAAAAAGTTAGCTATCGACCTAGCAGCGGCATATCATAACTCTGACGACGGTAAGCAGTATCCGATTAACTACATCGGCGGCGCGCTTACGAGGAAGATTAAGAAAAACCCAGCTGGTACTTACGAGCATATTACGGTTGGCTTTGAAAACTCGGTTGCTTTGTTCTACCGCAAGACTGACGGCGAATGGAAGTATTTCCTAGGCACGCAGCAGGCGATTTCTTGCGACCGGTATGACACTGATGAGCTAAAAGAAGCCTTCAAAGGCACTAAGTGCTGGGATCAAAAATCCGAAAAAGATATTAATCTATAAATCTTTTGGAAAGAGGCGCGTCAAAAGCGCCTCTTTTTGATGATAAAATAGATATATGACTAAAATTTTGGAGGGATTGAACCCGGCGCAAAAAGAGGCGGTCGAGACTTTGTCTGGGCCAGTGTTGATTTTGGCGGGTGCGGGTTCCGGTAAGACGAAGACTTTGACACATCGCATTGCGAACTTGATTGCGAATGGGGTTCTGCCGAGCGAGATTTTAGCTTTGACTTTTACGAATAAGGCGGCGCGCGAGATGCGTGAGCGTTTGGCGCATTTGCTAGACCGCGAGAATACTTTTAGCTTCATGCCATGGATGGGAACATTCCACTCGATTTGCGTGAAGATTTTGCGCATAGAAGCTGAGAATGTGGGTCTGAGCAAGAATTATGTGATTTACGACACTGACGACCGTCTAGCGCTCATTAAACGCGCAATGAAGGCATTGGATATTAATGATAAGCGCGTGAAGCCGAAAGCGGTTGAGGCGGCGATTTCGAAGGCGAAGAATGAGGGTAAGGATCCGGACGAAATGATGGCGGATGCTTACTACCCGAATCAGCGCGACATTGCGGCGATCTATGAGCGTTATGAAGATATGCGCGTAAAGGCTGATGCGGTTGACTTCGACGATTTGCTGCTGTATGTAGCACGACTCTTTAAGAATCGCAAAGATATCCGCGAAAAGTGGAGTAAACGTTTCCGCCATATCTTGATAGACGAGTATCAGGATACGAACCATATTCAGTACCAGATTGTCAAATTGCTCGTAAATGAGGAGCGCAATATTTGCTGCGTGGGTGATGACTGGCAGTCGATTTATTCGTGGCGCGGCGCAGACTTTACAAATATTCTCAACTTTGAGCGTGATTTTCCGGGTGCAAAGGTAATTAAGCTAGAACAGAATTATCGCTCGACGCAGAATATTCTCGATGCGGCACAGAAGATTATTACAAAAAATACGCAGCGTAGTGACAAGGTGCTCTTTACGGAGTCAGGCAAGGGCGACCCGGTGACCGTACATCAGGCGCGCGATGAGCAGGATGAGGCACATTTTGTCGCGATGACAATCAAGAAAATGCATCGACCGCTGTCGGATTTTGCCGTTTTGTATCGCACGAACGCACAGTCGCAAGTATTTGAAAAAGCCTTTATGGATTACCGTTTGCCATACAAGTTGGTAGGCGGCGTACGTTTCTATGATCGTAAGGAAATTCGCGATATCGTGGCATACTTGCATCTTATTGTGAACCCACGCGACATTATTTCGCTGACGCGCGTAATAAACGTGCCGACGCGTGGAATTGGCGAGAAGTCGGTGCAGAAGATTCTTGCGGGCGACATGGACGGTTTGACGCCAAAAACAGCGGCGTCATATGAGAAGTTCGCAAAGATTTTACAGGATTTGCGCGAGAAGAATGCGAATGGCGTTAATCCAGCCGATATTATCGAGGAATTGGTGCGCAAGATTGATTATCGTGGCTATTTGAATGATGGCGACAAGTTGAAGGCTGAGGAACGCAATGAAAACGTGACGGCGCTCATTGGTGAAGCCGGTACGTATGAGACTTTGGATGAATTCTTGGCGGACGCAGCTTTGATGTCATCTTCGGACGAAGAAGCGGGGAAGGACGCAGTGACGTTGATGACTTTGCACGCCGCAAAGGGTTTGGAATTCCCAGTAGTATTCCTTGTCGGTCTCGAGGAAGGCCTGTTACCACACGTGCGTTCGATGGATGAATCGGCGGAGGATGTTGAGGAGGAACGACGCCTCGCTTACGTCGGCATGACGCGCGCGATGCAAGATTTGTTCCTCAGCTACGCAAATTCGCGCTTTATGTTTGGCGGCCGTAATTATAATTTTCCTTCGCGTTTCTTGCAGGATCTCGGCTATAACCCATATGGCGCGCACGATAACGACGGCGACGGCTTTAATGATTTTGATGACGACGATGATTTTGGTGCCGACGATCCATTTCCGGACGATGGACCAGTCTATTATTAATCAATCTGTTGCGCAATCTGTTAATTTGTGATAAAATAATCTCAATATTAGCTCAGCAGAAGATGACTCTAATAGGGAGAATAACATGCTTCTGCTTTAACCAAAGGAGTGTTCATGCGAGAATACGAATTAACCGTGCTCATTCACCCAGATTTGGAGATGAATCTTGAGCCGGCAACCGACAAGATCAAGGCATTGATCGAGGGCAATGGTGGCAAGATTACCAAAGAAGCCAACGAAGGTAAGAAGCGCCTCGCCTACTCTATCAAGGGTCAGGATTTCGCGGTTTACTACTATTACGAATTGGAACTTCCTGCAGCTGCACCAGCGAAGATTTCTTCCGTGCTCAACATCACGGACGAAGCTATCCGCTACTTGCTAGTCGCAAAGGATCCACGTCGTGAGAAGCTCATGGCAAAACGCCAAGAGCGCAAAGCGCAAGAAGAAAAAGAGGAGGAATAATACAATGGCGCGAGGTTTTAGCAAAGTTATAATTGTGGGCAATATTACGCGTGATCCAGAATTACGCTCGACACCAAGTGGTACGCAGGTTTGCGGCTTCTCGGTTGCAGTAAATCGCAATTATCGTGATGGTTCTGGCGAACAAAAAGAGAATGTTTCGTTCTTTGACTGTTCTGCTTGGGGCAAGTCTGGCGAAATCATCGCGCAGTATGCCAAAAAGGGCAGCGGCATCTTGGTTTCCGGTCGTCTTGAACAGCGTAGCTGGGAAGACAAGGAAGGCCAGAAGCGCTCCCGTGTTGAAATCGTCGTTGAAGATTTCAACTTCATCGGTGGTGCCAGTGACGGCGGTAATGCCGGCAGCAGCAAGGCTGCTTCTAGCGACGTCGCTCCTGATGATATTTCCGATGAGCCTATCGATTTAAGTGAAATTCCATTCTAAGAAAGGTAAAAATGAAGAGATACAAGAATGATCCAGATATGTATTTCGACTACCGCGATGTAAAGACCTTGCAGCGCTATGTCGATGCATACGGCCGTATCGAGCCAATCAGCAAGACTGGTCTCTCGGCAAAGCAACAGCGCCAGCTCGCTGTCGCAGTCAAGCGCGCACGCCATCTAGCATTAATGCCATTTGTCGCTAACGCGTAATGGAGGTCTGCTATGTACGGACCAACTGATTTAAAGAAAAACACCCTCATCACCTTGGATGGTCAGCCATACAAGGTGGTTGAGTACTCCCAAAAGGTTATGGGTCGCGGTGGTAGCATCGTGAACGTGAAGGTAAAGAACCTTATGACTGGTGCTTTGCTTCCAAAGACCTTCAAGGGCCAGGAAAAAATCGAGCCAGCAGAGGTGACGAACCAAACTGTTCAGTACCTCTACAACGATGGCGAGAAGTTCTATTTCATGGATCCTACTACTTTTGAGCAGTATGAGCTCGCGGCTGATATGGTTGGCGATGCAAAAGACTTCCTCAAAGAGGGTTCTGAAGCAGAAATTCAGTTCTACAATGAAATGCCAATCAACCTCAACCTTCCAAAGAACGTTTGGTTGACGGTTGAATACACCGAGAACGCAGTAAAGGGCGATACGTCTACTTCGATTGTGAAGGACGCAAAGCTTGAGACCGGCGTTGTCGTAAAGGTCCCTGCATTCATTAAGAACGGTGACGTCGTTTCGATTGATACGGAGACTTACGCTTATCGTGAGCGTCAAAAATAAAACTAATGATGACCGGTGGCCTGATTTCGGGCATAAAATACCGGTCATTATTGGCCCCACGGGGTCGGGAAAGACCGGGCTATCAATTGATTTAGCCTTGGAGCTCGTGAACCGTGGGATTTTTGACGGCTGCGAAATCATTTCGGCAGATTCGCGTGCAATTTATAAGGGCATGGATATTGGCACGGCGAAACCGACCGTCGAAGAAATGAGGGGCGTGCAGCATTGGGGCATTGACCTAGTTGGGCCGGGCGAACGTTTCACGGTTGCTGATTTCAAGGAGTATGCTGAACAAAAAATTTCTGAAATTATTCAGAGAGGGCATTTGCCGATAATTGCCGGCGGTACGGGGTTGTATGTGGATGCCTTGGTATTTAATTATTCATTTTTGGAAAATGCGAAAAATAGTTATGCGGACCGCGAGCAAATGAGTGATCGTTTCTTGGTGGTTGGCATCGATTGGACGCGTGAACAAATTCGCGAGCGCCTGAGGCTACGCGCGGAACAATTCTTTAGTCAGCCAATTGTTGAAGAGTATAAGAAAGTTGCAGCCGAGTATGACGAGAATAGCCAGGCGCTGAAATCTAATATTTATCCAATTATTAGAGATATGCTGGATGGCAAAATTACTCGCGAAGAGGCGATTGATTTGTTCGTTTTGGATGACTGGCATCTCGCAAAGCGTCAGCTAACGTGGTTTAAGCGCAACAAAAATATTGTTTGGCTGCCGCTAAGTGAAGCGCGTGAATATATTTTATCCAATCTGTGATAAAATTATATTAAGTATGAATAAAGGGGATGTTATGCCACTAGATAAATTATTCGGCTCGAAGACTCGTGCAAAGCTTCTTGCATTATTCTTTGATAACCCAGAAAAATCTTATTATGTGCGCGAGATTACGCGTGTGATTGAAGAACAAATTAACTCGGTGCGCCGTGAATTGAATAATTTGTCTTCGCTAGGTCTCGTAAAAACCGAGAACTATGAAAATAAAGTATACTATTCGGCAAATATGAAGCATCCATTTGCTCGCCCAATGACCGAAATCTTTGCGCGCTCCTCGTCTTCGGCGGCTGCTACAGCGGAAGGCCGCACGAGCGCCAAGCAGACCGCTTCGGTTTGGGAAGAATATGTCCGTCCAGTGGCAAATCTCATTTCTGGTTTGATTGTAACCAACCGTATTCCTGGTCAGGACGGTTTGGATTTGTTGATTATCGGCGATGACCGCACGCATAAGTTGACGAAGTGGGCTGAGGTCGTTGAAAAACGCCAGGGCAAACCGCTCAACTATGCTATTATGAGTCGGGATGATTATATCTATCGCAAGAGTGTCCGTGATAAGTTCCTCGGTGAAGTCTTCGCGCTCCAGATTAGCGAAAAATATGATCCAGAAAGAATATTGTAAGGAGGTATATGTTTGAGATTGAATTAAAAAACTCAGAAGAAATTTTGATTCACGACAAGGATAAAAACGTCGCTATTAATATCGCACAGTCGACAATTAATGCTGATTTGAAGGTTGGTACGATTGGCGGCGCGGGTGAATTTGAGATTGGCGATATCGCTATCTCCGCAAAGCCACTTACTGAAGGCGGTATTATGTATCGCGTCGTTGTTGAAGGCGTAAAGATTGGTCTCGTTGGTGCTACGGCAAAGATTGAAGACCTCGACGAGCTCGGCCCAATCGATATTCTCGGTACGAACAATGCGAAGTTTGTGCCAGTGATTGAGCCAAAAGTTGTCATCCCAATGGGAAACATGGATTTTGCAGAGGTAAAGGGTACCGTAAAGACCGACCGCAAGGTCAAAATCAAGAATGGCGCCTTGCCAGCAACGCTCGAAATTTGGAAAATGGACTAACGTTTCGGAAAATACCCGCGAACCGGGTATTTTTTCGTTATTAACAAAATAAGGAGGAAAAATGGGAATGAATATCGCTTGTTTGGATTTGGAAGGCGTATTGGTGCCAGAAATTTGGATTGCGTTTGCGGAAGCGAGCGGAATTCCAGAGCTGAAGCGTACGACGCGCGATGAGCCAGATTACGATAAGCTGATGAAGTGGCGTATTGGCGTGCTAAAAGAGCATGGTTTGGGTCTAAAGGAAATTCAGGATACGATTGCAAAAATTGATCCATTGCCAGGCGCAAAAGAGTTCCTGGATGAATTAAGGAACACGACGCAGACAATCATTATCAGTGATACATTTGAGCAGTTTGCGAAGCCATTGATGGTCAAGCTCGGGATGCCAACCTTGTTCTGCAACACCTTGGAAGTGGCGGAAAACGGTGAAATTATTGGCCACAAGATGCGCTGCGAAAAGTCGAAGCTCACGACTGTAAAAGCATTGCAGAGTTGTGGCTTTGATACGATTGCGGCAGGGGATAGCTTTAACGATTTAGCAATGATTCAGGCAAGTAAGGCGGGCTTCCTCTTTAGGACGACAGACGCGATTAAGAAGGATTATCCGGAGCTCCCGGCTTACGAAACTTACGACGAATTGCTCGCGGCGTTCAAGGCTGCGCTATAACTCTGTTGACGTTTGCGTTTTTATGGGGTATAATAGATAACAGTTTTTAATTAATAGTAAAGAGTAAAGATATGGCAATTTGTGAAATTACCGGTAAAGGCAAGATGTACGGCCACAATGTGAGCTTTTCTCAGCATAAGACTCGCAAGGTGTTCAAGCCAAACGTCCAGAAGCGCACTTTTGTGATTGATGGCCAGAAGGTTAAGCTTAACGTTTCTACCTCAGCACTTCGTACGCTCAAGAAAAAAGGACTTCTAAAGTAGTTCAGCAAAAGAGCCAGGACACGCGCCTGGCTTTTTTGGTGTCTTTGATTATGCTAAACTTGTCTTATGGATTTCGGATATATTGCCGCAGTTTTGGTTTTGTCGATTGTCTCAATTATGTTACACGAGCTCGCACACGGTATTACGGCGTATTGGCTTGGTGATCAGACGGCGAAGCTAAGCGGCCGTCTTTCGCTTAATCCATTGAAGCATATTGATCCGTTTATGTCGGTGATTTTGCCAGTTCTGCTTGCCGTAATTGGTGCTCCAATCTTTGGCGGAGCGAAGCCGGTACCGATTAATACACGTAACCTCAAGGGCGGGGTATGGGGATTTGCGCTCGTTGCGGTGGCGGGTCCACTGATGAATCTGATTCTGGCGTTTATTTTCTTCTTGATTGGGCATTTTTCCGGGGCATTTTATGGGCCGGGCTTCGGCGGCGTGATCTGTATGGCGGGAATGCTACTCAATATGGGCTTTTGTCTCTTTAATATTATTCCAATTCCGCCGCTTGATGGCAGTCGTGTGCTATACGCACTAGCACCGGATGGCGTGAGGGAATTTATGAGTAGAATTGAGGGCTATGGCATTTTTATTATCTATGGGCTGATTTTGATTGGTGGCACGGCATTCACCTCTTATTTCTTGAATGGGCGCATAGCCATTCTGAACGCGTTCTATTGGATTATTGGTGTTCGCTAAGCGTGCTATAATAAAAGTAGCTCCTTCACTCATGATTTTCCTGAATAATCATGTTTCAGGGGATTCGTGGCGACTAAACCGTGGTTTAGGCGCATAAGAATCTACCCACCGTGTTCTTGTCACGGGAAAAACTTGTGAAGGAGCTTTTTTGATGGCGCTTATGATAAAATAGAGATAATGAAACAGCGGATTCGGGTGACGGCAATCTGTAAAAAAGACGGTGATATTTTGATGCTGAAGCGCGCGGGCGGTCGGCTTGATGGCGCAGAGATAGATTTTGAGCTCCCGACGGGCAAGATTATCTTCGGCGAACAGCCGGAAGAGGCGATGGCGCGGGTGCTTTATGAGCATACCGGTGTGATGACGGCGAGCATGCAACTGATGGATGTGGTGACTTTTACGAATTTGGTTGGATCGTCGCAGCTCGGTAGTCTTTATATTGTTTACGAAGTGAAACTAGGCGAGGGTGAAGAGGTGAAAATTACCTCAGAGCGCTATTCGTCATATAAATGGACGCCTCTGACAGAAACGACGAATTTACCGCTCGATGAAGCGACGATGATGGTATTGCAGATTACTTCGACGAAGGGCGTTGAGGTAAAACCGAAGTTACTCCAAGTGGGTGGCGAGCAGGTCTTGCCGGCGAGCGAAATGGCAACGATTTATACTGATGGCGGTAGCCGTGGCAACCCAGGTCCGAGCGGAATTGGCTATTATATTGTTGGTGCGGATGGCCGCGAGATAAAACGCGGTGGTGAGTTTCTTGGCATGTCGAATTCACGCCTTGCCGAGTATTATGGCCTCAAAGAGGGCATCGAACAGGCACTGGAGCTTGGTCTTCGTAGAGTTAGCTTTGTGAGCGATAGCTTAATGATGGTAAACCAGATGAATGGCGTTTACAAGGTGAAGAACAAAGATTTGATGCAGGTTTATAATGATGTTTTGCAACTTTTGACGAAGCTGGATTCGTACTCGTTCACGCATGTGCCACGTTCGCAAAATAGAGAAGCGGACGAAGAAGTCAATCGCGTAATTGACGAAAATACCATGCGCGGTGAGTACTAGCTAACACCCTCGAGAGCACGACGTTCTGCCGGCCCGTCGTTACGGGCGGCAGCCGTCTCGTGCTCGGCCGTAGCCTCCGCAAGTCTCTCTCGGATGTCAGCTAGCACTCAACGCACCTGGTCTTTTCTCGAGATATATGTTAAAATATACGTTAGCTCGTTCAATGTAGTCGCTGGCCTGAAAAATGGCGAGAGGAAAGTCCGGGCAGCACAGGATACGGTAGTTGCTAACGGCAACCGCGTGTAAGCGTAGGAAAAGTGCCACAGAAACCAAACCGCCCCTTTGGGGTAAGGGTGAAAAGAGTGGGGTAAGAGCCCACAGGTCTTGCTGGTGACAGTGAGGCGAGGTAAACTCTATCGGCTGCAAGGAGGCCTAGATACCTTGATCCGAGGATGGTCGCTCACCGCTTGACTTCGTGAGCAATCGCGAAGCTAGATAGATGACTACAGGCTGCGCTTTAAGCGTAGTTACAGAACCCGGCTTACTAGAGCGAGCACCTAGTAGAATATCAGAGAATCCGCCGAAGAGGCGGATTTTTTGATTGTTTGCGGATTAGGATTTTTTGTTGGTTGTGGCCTTTTTAGCGGCGCGGGCTTTGCGGAAGTTAGGAATGATGAAGAAGACTAGCGTCATGAGGGCCGAGAAGAGGATTGGTTCGAGAACGTGGTCTTTGACGGAGTAGGCAAAGCCGGAGCGAGTGAAGATGAGACTCGAGAGAAGATCAATGAGTGGCCAGAGAATGAGGCTGAAGACTAGGATGGTCACGAAAAAGATAAGAGTTTGGATTTTTGGATTGTCGATTGTTTTGCTCATAGTCTAATTATAACGATTATCTTAAGAAGCCGTTAATGATTTGCGATTCGGCTTGGTTTGAAGTGAGGCCGAGCGTCATGAGTTTATTGAGCTGGTCGCCGGCGATTTTGCCGATGGCGGCCTCATGGATGAGCTGGGCGTCGACATGCTTGGCGTCGAGGGAAGGGGTGGCGATGACGGAGCCGCGATCCTGGAGAATGGCGTCGCATTCGGAGTGGCCGCGACAGAGATTATCGCCCTCGATGTGGAGAGTGAATTCCTGGCGCGATTCGTCGGTGGCGACGGAGCGGGAAACGATGTCGGCGACGGAATCTTTTCCCTCGAGAATTGTCTCGATGTGGCTCTTGGCGTACTGCTTGCCCTGGGTGAGCATTTTTTCGCGGATGAGAATTTTGGCGCCATCTTTAAGCTTAGCCTCAGTGATGCGGTTAGTCGAATCGACGCCGCGAATCTGCTCGAGTTCTGCCTCGGCATAGGCACCTTTTTCTAGATAGAATTTAGAGATGGGGTTGAGGATTTTGCCCGCACCTGGGCCGGCGCCGTAGTGTTTCTCGATGTAGCGAACTTTGGCGTTTTTGCCGATATGGAAGGCATGGATGCCGTCATGAATAGAGTCGCTCGCGCCGCAGTTATAGATACCGCAGCCGGCAACGATTGTAACGTCGGCGTTGTCGCCGATGAAGAAATCATTAATGACGGTCTCTTTGTAACCGGTTTTAGAGATGACAACAGGGATATGGACGACTTCGTCCTGGGTATTTGCTTTAACGGTAATGACGAGGCCGTTTTCTTGAGGCTCGACGTTAATATTCTTGGAGTTTTGTCGGCCGATAGATTTGCCGTTGACGCGGAAGTTGTAGGCGCCAGCTGGCGGCTCGGAGATGCCGGCGACGGTGTTCATGAGCTCTTTTTCGATTTGGTCGAGAGTTTTCATGCGTTTTCCTCCTGTAGTTTAGGAAGGACTTTGTCTGGATGGCCCTGTAAGGCGATCTGGCCCCCTCTGAGAACGATAATGCGGTCGGCCTGGCGAATGAGGCGTTGCTGATGTGAAATGACGATTAGGGCGCGTTCTGGAGCCTTGTCGCGAAACTTCTTGAAGATCTGGACGAGCTTTTCGAAGCTCCAGATATCAATGCCGGCTTCTGGCTCGTCGAATATTGTGAGTTGCGCCTGGCGGGCAAGGGCAGAGGCGATTTCGACGCGCTTGAGTTCGCCGCCAGAGAGGGTATTATTAATCTCGCGCTCAAGATAACTCTCGTCGAGGCCGACGGTTTCGATGAGCTTTTTGTAATCCGTTTCCGTATCCTCGAGGAAGGTCTCGTGGCCAGTAGCGGAAATCTGCAAGAGATCCTTGACGGTTAAGCCTTTGAAGTGTGGTGGCTGCTGGAAGGCAAAAGCGATACCGAGCTGCGCGCGCTCCGTGATATTTTTAGAGGTGATATTAGTATTGTTGAATATGATTTGGCCGTCGGTTGCCGTCTCGAGTCCCATAATAAGCTTGGCGAGAGTAGATTTGCCGCTACCGTTTGGACCGGTGATGACGACGAATTCGCCAGGTTTAATATTTAGACTCAGATTGTTTAAAATAGTTGAACGTTTTCGGGCAGGTCCGACGGAAAATGATAGATTTTTGACCTGTAACATGCCTCTATTATACGCTACTTTTTGAAGCGGCTGAAGAAGTCGATTTTGTTTTTGAGGTCAATTGCGTCGCCGACGACTGGAATGTCGCGGGCTTTGTCGTGAGCGGCACGGTAAGCGCGGCCGCGGAAGTGCTGGATGGTGCCATCGACGGCGAGTTCGGCTTCGGTTTTGGCGAGGTCGGCGACGACATCGCCGGCGGTTTGCTCTGGTGGAAGCACTGGGTCGGGAATGCTCATGAGCACGGATTTACAGGTCTGGGCAATCTCGGTAAAGAGGGCGGTGTACTTCTGATTGAGAGGGCTCGTGGCGAATTTTGTCTCAAAATCTATGGAGTCTTTGCAGCTTGCACCAAAGGCTTCGATCTCCTTAAAGAGGGAGTCGACCTTTTTCTTGGCGTCGGCCGTTAATTCGTAGGCGTTTTCGATGGCGGTTTTGCGGTTATCGATAGAAAATTTTACGTCGTTGTTCATTTTGCCTTCTTTTAATATTCGCTGCGGCGTTTCTTTTGCAGATTATTATCGCTATCGGTGGCGAGATACTTCATAAATACTCCCTGAACGAGGGCGTCGCCACGCTTGAAACGGTGGGCGACGGTGTCTTCGTTTTGAAGTTTTACGAAGATATGGCCTTCGTTGTCTGGGTTGTTATAGTAGTCTGAATCAATTACGCCGACTTGGTTGCAGA
>JAFYZJ010000039.1 GCA_017548735.1 Candidatus Saccharimonadota bacterium
ATGAAAGTCCCAGCCGGCACACAACCTGGTACTAACTTCAAACTTTCTGGCCATGGCGCACCAACTTTGCGCAACTCCGAACGCGGTCCACACATTGTTACGGTCAACGTTGAAATTCCACGCAATCTCAGCCGCAAGCAAAAAGAACTTATCGAGCAATTTCGCGATACTAAACGCGGATTCTTCGGCTAATTATTAATTAATCAATACCGCGACGCCATCTGGAATCACGGTCACTTTGGCGTCGTGCCCCAACATTTCGTAGGCCATTTCTAGTGCTTCATTTGGCGTGTGCGCCAGTAGCATATTGGCTTTTTCAACATCTTCACGACTCAAATTTTCGGTCACCAAAATCACTTTGTAATTTAGCTGCGCATGGATAAATTTCTGTACGCACCATTGCTGCGGAATCGTGTTTTCTGGCGGAATACTCGCTAGGTATTTATCTACTTCTTCCGGCGTGCCCATTTGCATCAGCTTCTGGAAATTCTCGCCGCCAAAACCATCGCGGCAACCACAGCACATAATAATCACGCCACCATCACGGCAGCATAGCTCGGCCGTAGCAATCGCTTTCGGGCCTTGATACAAATTCTGATCCAGCGGATAGCCGCCGTTCGATGTAACCACAATATCGCTCACAATCGGGTCGCACTGTGAAATTGAGCGTACAAACTCAATCGCCTTTTCGTGCGCACGTTCCATGTCGCCCGCAAAGGCCGCCGTCACGTGTTTCTCGCTGTTCAAAGTTACATTCAAAATAAACTGCAATTTCGCCTGGCGTGCTGCAAAAACCATGTCCTTGTGCACTGGGTTATTTTCCACCACGCCCGCCGTCGCATATGGACTCGATAGCGCCATGTATGAATGGTTCTGACTAATCGTTGTATTATTGCAAACGCCCGGCAAAATACTTTTGCGTCCGCCCGAAAAACCGGCAAAGAAATGCGGCTCCACAAAACCTTCGGAAATTAGCAAATCGCAGTGAGCAGCAATCTTATTCAAATAAAAGTCTGCACCCGACGGCAACTTGCCCATGTATTCAAAATCATCTGGATTATCTGCGTTATTGATTGCAATTTTCTCATTTGTTACAATCCGCTCGCCAAACATATGTTTTTGTTCTTCAACGGTCGTAGCGCGATGTCCGCCCGTTGCAATCAAAATCGTAATGTCCGCCTCCGGATTTCCGGTGCGAATCTCGTTCAGCAAAATCGGCAGAGTAATAATACTCGGCACCGAACGCGTATGGTCGCTCGTGATAATCACGATCTTATTTTTACCTACGGCCAGGTCGCGTAGTCGTGGCGAATCAATCGGATTTTCCAGCGCATTTTGAATCAATTCTTCTGCCGTTTCCTCCGGCACATATTCGTCCACTCGCGCGTTAATTACTCCGGCAATATTTACCATATCGACATGCAAAAATTGTTTGCCCATGTCGTAAGGAATCTGAAAGTCCATACTACTCCAATCCTAAATGTTTTTTTGCGACATCAGTCACGACACGTCCGCGCGGCGTGCGTTGCAGCATGCCGAGCTGAATTAAGAATGGTTCCAAATAATCTTCAATTGTCGACGCTTCGTCGCCCGTCAAGGCGGCAATCGTGTTCAGGCCGACTGGTTTGTCGCCGTATTTTTCAATCATCAAAGTCAACATATTGCGGTCTGCCGGATCTAGGCCAAGCTCGTCAATTTCCAGCATTTTTAGCGCGCTTTTCGCAGTCGCGACATCAATGATACCGTCGCCATTCACGTCCGCATAATCACGCACGCGTTTCAGTAAACGGTTCGCAATGCGTGGCGTTAAACGCGAACGTTGTGCCAGCAAAGTCGCTGCGGCAGGTTCAATTTTGGTGTCCAAAATTCTGGCTGAACGCTCAATAATCTGCTGAATATCGTTATTTGCATAATATTCCAAACGGTAAGAATGACCAAAGCGATCACGCAGTGGCCCAGCTAAATTACCGGCTTGCGTAGTGGCGCCAATCAAAGTAAAGCGTGGCAAATCCAACTTTACGCTCCGTGCTGCTGGCCCTTTGCCGATCACGATATCGAGCTTATAGTCTTCCATCGCGGAGTAGAGGATTTCTTCTACGGCGCGGCGCAAACGGTGAATTTCGTCAATAAACAAAATATCGCCATCAGTTAAATTAGTCAGAATACTCGCAAGGTCACCTGCCTTTTCAATGGATGGGGCAGAAGTGGCGCGGAAATTCGCGCCCATCTCGTGCGCAATTACACCAGCCATGGTGGTCTTGCCTAGTCCTGGCGGGCCGTAAAGCAGTACGTGATCCATCACGTCGCCACGTTTCTTGGCGGCATCAATTGCCAGCTTTAAATTCGTCTTTAACCGGCGCTGACCGATATATTCGTCGAAGTTAGTCGGGCGCAAGGAAAACTCAACGGCACGTTCTTCGTTGTCGTCTTCGTGTAAGCTAGTATCAATCACCCTCTCGATAGCCATATCTGTATTATAACACCTTAAAGAAATTGCTCGATATGAGACAGTTTTTCCTTCTTAACGATGAGCGCGTATAATAAATATATGGACTCATCAGCTACGCCAATCATAAAGTTTATTCGGAACGTAGACAGAACATTACGTGTCTCGTTACGATACGATTCATAACTATGAAGAGCTTAATGAACAAATCATAGCCACAGCCATAAAGATGCGTCAAATATTTAAGAAGTATTTATAATTGACATGAATAAAAGTGCATCATTTTCTCAAGACAAAGCAAAATATCTAGGGATACTTTCTCTGAAAAATATTCGCAGAATTAACGATTTGGCGAAAATTAAAGTAGACAAAAAATATTCAGAAGAAAAAGAACGTATTATTAATGTCTTGCACCAATATTTTGAGGAAATATCATCAATAGTTAATAGCGATACATGGAAAGACTATTATAAATATACCGCTATAGGCCTCGATCTTGGTATTCAGA
>JAFYZJ010000040.1 GCA_017548735.1 Candidatus Saccharimonadota bacterium
GTCATTCCCGACGAAAAGATGCGTCCACTTGAGGAAGCGATTCAACGCCACCTGGATTACAACGAAGCCAGAAGGGCAGCTGGCAGAGTTAAGGCCGGCGAATGGATAGCCGGAGCTTAAGGAGGTGAGACTATGCCGATTAAAACCGTAGAGCTCAAAGCAAAGCCGATTCTTCGCCCGGTAGGAAAGCTCAAGCCCGGAAAGAGAGTGCCATCTTCCGCCCTTGTTGGGCTGGAAAACGACATTCGGCGCGCTTGCGAGCAGAACGAAAATCGTCGGGCGCAAGGCACGCTACTTGCCGAAAAATATATCTGCAGGTAGCAAATCACCAAAGGGGCCCGTTATGGGCCCTCTTTTTGTTGCCACACCCCACCCAAACCGCTTATAATTAAACTATGAGTGAGTCTTTTCATGGCCGCCGCGAAGTTGCCGCTAATCAGTTCGAGGAAACCGCAGAGTTCAAGGCGCGCGAACGCCTAGCCGAAATCGGGGTTTTCAAGAAAGTCAGCGACCTGGATTTGTATCACGGACGCGCCGGCGACGGCAGCGGTAATTGGGAAGTTCAGCCAGATTTTAATAATTCCGGCGACAACACGGGCAATTTAAACATTAACCAAAAGCCCGCGCTAAGTACCGGTAGCTACGAAACGGCGAGCGAGTTCTCAGAAGCAAGAGCACGCCGAAAAGGCGGGGTTGCTGAGGTCCATAAAATTGAATCCGCCGATCCCGATGCAATGATTATTGATTTATCTTCGTTTTCGCGCCTAACGGCTGATCAAAGAGCAGAAGTCGACCAGTTAATGCAGTCAATTTCCCCTACCCCAATTACCGGCGCACCTCTGAGTTTTGAAGATCGCGACAGCATCAACAAAACAAGAGGTCCAGGCGCTTTCATGAATCAATATGGCCTAATGTTTAAAAACGAAGTCGGCAGTATAGCTCAACAATATGGCATCAGGAGTAGAACTGTAGAGCATGTCGGTTCCGCTATCAATACGCATTCCCTGATTGGCCGCGGCTACCTGAAGGAGATTTGCTACGCTTTTTCGGACGACGAGCCGTCTATTTATCTTAGAGATAATAAGAAAAACGAGCATGAGGTTCCGATTAACCACGAATATTTCACGAACTGGCTAAGGGCTAACCACGTGGTGGGCTGCAAGATGGGCGTGCATTCCGCGACGCTCGGAAAGAAGATCGATAATTACCTGCTCTTTGATTTGGAAAAGATTAATACGCCGGAGAAAAATGAGCAGCTCAACAAAGAGCGCAACCGCCGCTTTGGTAGGGTGGCCCGCGCGATGAGTGAGAAGCTCCGAGATCGACGCACTGAAGTCGTTAAAATGCTGACCGAAAATCTTTACGCAAAGCCAGAGGAAATCGTCGAGGCAGCAAAGAAAACACCTGGTTTTGAGAAAATTTTCGATGAAGACGCGGGGAACTGGGAAGGCTATAAACTAGGCGAGCATACAGAGACTGTGCTGCGGCTTTTTGACGATAATTACGCCGATGCGATGCCTGCTGATACCCTGCCAATTATGCGCTTGGCGCTACTGACGCACGATATCGGCAAAGGCGAGGCCGCAAAGAAGCACGACAAGGGGCGTCAGGATCTCTATAATGTCGTATACGCCGAGAATTTCATGCGCCTAAATGGCGTCGATGAGGATACGCGCGGTTTAGTCACAGCAATGATTAGCCGGGGCAAAAACTTGATGTCTGATTACAAGCTGAAGGGCGACAAGGACCCACAGCTGAAGGATAAATTGAGGAAAGAAATTAATAGATTCTGCGCAGACTGTTTGGAACAGTATTTAGGCATTGAGCCAGACGGCGCGACGGTGACCGGCATGAGAACTATGCTCGAGGTGTTGCAAACCTGCGACAGCGCCGCATACACCACGATGGGCGTGACGAGATCCAAGAGAGGCAACGGCATCATTTCTTACCGAAATGCCGGCTCATTCAATGGTTCATTCCATCCATTCCACGGCTTTACTGGTCGCCGGGTTCGGATGAAATAAATTACTTTTTCTTTTCTAGGGGCAAAAGCCACCAGACTGCGAGGGAACCGATGAAATTGCCGAGGACGGCAATAAGAACCGACCAGTCCCAAGTTGCAGCAACGCCGAGTGTAATGATGTTGGCAATACAGTGCTGGAAGCCGCAGAAAATGAAGAGCGGCACGCCGAAGAGAATGCCGAGCGGTGACCCCTTGCGATAGATTGCAACCGCGAGATACATGATGGCGCCGCAGAGGATGGCGCGGACAAAGAAGCTCCAGGAAATGTCCCAGCTTGCGACTTTGGCACGGGCGGCTTCGACAATCGAAGCATCGCAGACGCTGAAGGCGAGGCCGATGAGCCAGCCGGCGAGCAAGTTGACTAAAAGGATCGTTAAGAGATGAAGTGGCTTGATTTTGTCACCAAACAAGAAGCCGCATTTCCCCGTAAATAAATTTGCGCCCATCACGCAAACGCCGAGCAAACCGAAGGCGAACAAAAATGGCCCAAGCGGCATGCCGAGCTTGAGCAGGGCATAGTTACCTAGGCCAATCAGTAGGCTCGCAGCGACAGATTTCTTGGCAATTTCCAGATACGTAAGCGCTGGGGATTGCTCTTTTTTGACGACTTTTTTAGTCGTTTTCTTGACGGTGGATTTGGTTTTAGTTTTGGTTTTGGTGGATTTAGCTGCTTGGCGAGCCATATTGTTCTCCTTATTCTTCCGAAACTATTTCTCCACCCTTTAAATGCAAGATGCGCTGATTGCGACTGCCGCGGAATTTCATCGTGAGGTCACGCTGGCTGAGAATGAATGGGCCATCGATCAGAGCATCGAGCTCCTTGATGAATTCCCATTCAACGCCATCGCGCGGGATGCGTTCGTAGACGAGGCCAGTGAATGACCAGACGTTCCAGCCGAGTTCCTTGTGGCAGAACTTGGCGATTTCGAGCAAAGCCTTACACTGGAGCATTGGCTCGCCGCCACAGAAAGTAATTCCCGTCTGCCCTTTGAGTTTGCGGAGCTCTTCTTTGACCTTTTCGATCGTGACCGTGGCACCAACAGTTGGGTCCTCGGTCCAGGTCTCTGGGTTCTGACAACCCGGGCAAGCTTGGCGGCAGCCCTGCGTCCAGAGAACGGCGCGCAGGCCTGGGCCATTGACGATCGAGTCGTGCTCGAGGTCGCCGGAAAGGCGGATATAGCCATCCGGGACGTCGAGTTGAGGACGGCAGAGCCAGGTTTGTGGCCTGCCCGTCCGTTCACCGTCCGCCGCTTTACGCGTGCGAGAGACGGTGTCCGGGTTCAAATCTTCGTTAGCGGGCATTTAAGCCTTTCCGAGAGCCTTCTTGGTAGAAGCCTTTTTGGTTTCGCGTTCGCACTTGGTCTTTAGGTCGTACTGACCGACAGAAACGTTGTGCTTGACGCGGGCTTTTTCCTCGGCCTTCTTGCCATCGTTCCAACGTTCGAGGGAACCGACGAGGTAGCCAGTAATGCGGCGGAGGCGTTCAAAGCCACATTCGCCATCGCATTCCTTGCGGCCGCAGTTTGGACAAGTATCGCCCTTGATGATGCCGGAGAAGCCGCAGACTGGGTCGCGGTCAACTGGGTGGTTGACGGAGCCATAGCCGACGCCTGTTTCCTTCATGTGGCGGATGACCGCCTCGAAGGCTTCGATGTTTTCGGAAGGATCGCCGTCCATTTCGATGTAAGTAATATGACCGGCGTTACAGAGGGCATGATATGGCGCCTCAATGTCAATCTTCTCAAAGGCAGAAATTGGGTAGTAAACAGGGACGTGGAAGGAGTTGGTGTAGAAGTCACGGTCAGTGACGCCCTTGATTTTGCCGAATTCCTTGCGGTCAATCTTGGTGAAGCGGCCGGAGAGACCTTCGGCTGGGGTCGCGAGAAGCGAGTAGTTGAGGTGCATTCTCTTGGTCTCTTCGTCGCAGAAGTCGCGCATGTGGCCAATGATTTCGAGACCGATTTCCTGAGCTTCGGCGGATTCGCCATGGTGCTTACCAATCATCGCAACGAGAGTCTCAGCAAGGCCGATGAAGCCGATAGAAAGGGTACCGTGCTTGATGACGTCGCGGAGCTTGTCGTTCGGTTTGAGCTTTTCGCTACCGACCCAGTTGCCCTGGCCCATGAGGAATGGGAAGTTCTTGACCTTCTGGTTACCCTGGAATTCAAAGCGCTGGTAGAGCTGGTCGGCGCAGAGGCGAAGCTTCTCGTCGAGTTCATGATAGAAGCCGTCCCAATCTGGCTCTTTGCGCTCGCCGAGGCAGATACCATGCTTGATACCGATGCGGACGAGGTTAAGCGTGGTGAACGAAATGTTGCCGCGGCCAAATGCCTTACCGTCGGTTTCCTTGAAGCAGGAACCGAAGACGCGGGTGCGGCAGCCCATGGTGGCGATTTCGGTGTTTGGATCGCCTGGCTTGTAGTACTGGAGGTTGTATGGGGCGTCGATGAAGCTGAAGTTCGGGAAGAGACGCTTAGCGGATACTTCCATAGCGCGCTTGAAGAGGTCGTAGTTTGGATCCTCTGGGTTGTAGTTGATGCCTTCCTTGACCTTAAAGATCGAAATAGGGAAGATTGGCGTCTCATGATGGCCGAGACCGTTCATCGTAGCTTCGAGAAGCATCTTGGAAACGAGGCGACCGGATGGGGTAGTATCGGTACCGAAGTTGATGCTCGTAAATGGAACCTGGGCACCGGCGCGGCTATGCATGGTGTTGAGGTTGTGGACAAAGCCTTCCATGGCCTGGAGCGTCTGATGCTCAGTGTCTTCTTTTGCTTCTTTGAGGACGGATGCCGGCACTTTCTTGGCGAGCTTTTTGTCGTCGCCGTAGCAAATATCGTCAGCAACAGTGTATTTGACCTTGTTGCCAGTGAATTCTTCATACTTTTCAATGTTGCTCTTCAAGCTCTTGCGGAAGGTCTTGTCGACGCTTGGCGCGAGAGCGTAGTCAAAGTTAGGGACGGACTGACCACCGTGCTGCTCGTTCTGGTTGGCCTGGAGGATGATAGCAGTGAGGGCAGCGGCAGTACCGATGGAATTTGGCGTGCGGAGGAAGCCGTGACCAGTATTGAAACCGTGCTCAAAGAGTTTGAGCGGGTTGGTCTGGCAGCAAGTGAGAGTACCGGTCGCCATAAAGTCGAGATCGTGAATATGAATGTCGCCGTGGTCATGAGCGTAGACGAATTCTGGTTTAAGCAAGCAGAGTTTGGCGTATTCCTTGGAGCCTTCTGCGCCGAATTGGAGCATCTTACCCATAGCGGAGTTGCCGTCGACGTTGGCGTTGCCGCGCTTCACGTCAGAATCTTCTTCGGCGTCGGCCTGGGAAATGGTGCCGTAGACCTGCATGAGCTTGGACTTAGCGTTGCGGATGCGGCTGCGCTCAGCGCGATATTCGATATAGGCTTTGGCGGTGCGCTTGAAGCTGGACTCCATCAAGACTTTCTCGACGATGTCCTGAAGTTGCTCGACCGTTGGGATGCGCGTCTTGATTTCTTTTTCGGCGACGCGGACAACCTTGTCGGCGATGTTTTCGGCGCGATCGTGGCCGAATTCACCAGTAGCGGCGCCGGCTTTGGCGATGGCCTCAGCGATTTTTTCCTGTTTAAAAGAGGCGACCTTGCCGTCGCGCTTGCGAATTGACTTGAACATTTTTACCTCCGTAGTTCAATCACTTGCTGTTATTTCTGATTTTTCTGCTTCTAAACACTAGATATAGTGTTTGTTGTCATAATGGTAACGCTATATGTAGCGAAAAGTCCATAGAGATTGTAAAAAAAACAATGATTACAGATGAAGATTTTTTGCTTCGACACGCTATATATAGTGTTTGTGGTTATATTTACAACACTAGAAAGGGTCTTGACTTTGCAATCCGCTTGTGCTAAATTCTCTTTAAGTGGTGTTGTGGCTTTGATCGAGGAGTCGATTAAAACAAAAGCTACAAAAATGAAAAGTCTAAACAAAGACAAAAAACTGAACAGAAAAACAGTTTTGCTCTGCCTTGTTGCGGCGGTAATTTGCACGTCTTTCGTTTGCATTGGCGCCGCACATGCTGCAGGGAATGTACCGCAAAACGAGGTTGCCGCAGTTGTTATCAGGGATTACTCTGAGGACAAACCGGTCTACGACAACATCGTTTTTTGGTCACTTATTTTTGCTGGATCAATCATCGGGCTGATTGCGCTCGGCGTCAATTCCCTCAAAGTTCACCGTTGGTAATGATATAATAGCCTCAGTATCAGTGGGCCCCAGACTAGTACCTTTGAAGGAGGTGATTTTGATGCTTGGGATAATGAAAAAGCTGAAAAGTTGGATCCTTTCGTTCCAATACCATTTTCTCGAGATAGAGGTCCCCTATGTAGTAGTAAGAGAAGGTGCAAAAGTGCCGACCTATGCGACACCTGGAGCTTGCGGATGCGATTTATACGCTTGCTTAGGAGAAGATATACTCGGAAACAAATGTTGCATGATTATCCGGCCAGGCCAGAAAATAATCATCCCAACCGGAATTGGCGTCGAGTCGCCATTGGGTTGGTCGTTTCAGTTCCTGGATCGGAGCAGCGTTGCTAACGAGGATGTCCATGTAGTTGGCGGTTTTATCGATTGCGATTACCGCAACGAATTGTCGGTTATCTTAAGGAATAACAGCAAACACGACTATGTCGTCCGGGACGGTGAACGTATTTGCCAAGTCGCAATATACCATCTTGCGCACGCGATATTCGTGCCGAAAGCTAGTTTTTCCGAAACTAAGCGCGGCACCGGAGGCTTTGGCAGCACCGGCAAATGACTTTTCTTACTCCTTGCGCCCCTCTTTATTGAGGGGCATTTTTATGCTAAAATCATATCTGTTGGAAGGATGGCCGAGCGGTTTAAGGCACCGGTCTTGAAAACCGGCGTGGCGAATAACCACCGTGAGTTCGAATCTCACTCCTTCCGCCATGGTATTTTTTATGTTATAATACCGTCTATGGCACCGTAGCTCAGCTGGTTAGAGCGTAGGACTCATAAGCCTAAGGTCACTGGTTCGATCCCAGTCGGTGCTACCAGAGGTTCAGACCTTTTTCTTAAAAAGAAAAAGTCTGGCAAAAAGAACTTATATCGAAAAGGAATCCACGCACATGTCGCGGATTCCTTTTTGTCTATGATAGAATAAGAGCATGAAAACGAGAAAAGCTTTTACCGTACTAGAACTTATTTTAGCGATTGTCTTTGTTGGCATCTTCGTCGTACTATTCTTCTTCCAGGAGCAGAATATTGCCGCGATGAAGCGTGACGAGAAGCGCAAGACCGCCATTAACGCGATGTATTATGCGCTCGAGGAAGGCTACTTCAAAGAGAACGAAGGCTATCCAGAAAACATCGAGAGCGCCGACGTATTGCCGTGGATTGATCCAAACCTCTTCACCGACCCGAATGGTTACAACCTCTGGGACAAGGGCAGCAACTATAGCTATGAGGCTAGCAACTGCGAAAACGGCAAATGTAAGTCCTACACCCTCCGCTCCGCGATGGAAAAAGAGGACACCGTTATCAAAAACAGCCGCAATTAATTAGGCAACAAAATATCTCCCTCGCGGGAGATATTTTTTATTTGCTTGCTGGGTCTTTGATTTGTTTGCACTCGTAGACGAGATGGGAAATCGTTTTGACCTCGTCGCGCGGCGTGTCGACATACTTAAGAGAGTAGGTCGTTTCCTCGCCGACGGTGGACATACGGAGCATGCCGATGTGAAAGAGGTTGTCAATTAAAGAGGTCTGTCGGAAGGAGACGTCCTCAATACGGCGAAGCTCGATAATGTTGGTCGAGTGTGCGAAGAGGGAGTTGCGCGATTTCTGAATCAAACGGTGGTTCGTGACATAAATCTGGTTCGAATTATAGATGCTCTGGCCGACAACGCCACCAAAGAAGAAAACGAGGTAAAGCGCGAAGATGCCGAGGCGAAGATAGCGCAAGGAAAGCTCGTTCATCGAAAAGACGTTATTGCCGGAGTTGCCGCTAGCAAAGAGAATTAAAGTCACACTGAGGGCGAGGACCATGAGGGCCACAATCACCCAAATAAATACCACGCCAATACGAGAGCGGCGGATATGAAGCACGACGTGTTCGTCCTGCTCGAGATCGATTTCTGGGAAGTCCCTGGCGCTGCGCGCATGCTGGACTTTGGCTAATTCTGTTTTCATTCTAGAATTCTCCGCCTAATCTAATATTAGAATGATTATATCATAAAAAGTCAAGAAGGGCAACCGATTGACTTTTTAAGGTGTTTGTGCTATAATTATAAGGTTAAATACAGAGAAACCCTATGGCGAACGAAAAGCAGGTAATCGGGCGCGAAATCGCTGTTGATTTCGCAGAAGTAAAAGGGGTGCCGGCCAAAGTTGATACCGGTGCCGATAGCTCGGCAATTTGGGCGAGCGATATTTTCGTGGACGAAGACCACAACCTGCATTTCAAGCTATTCGGCACGGGTTCGCCATATTATACTGGCGCCGAACACGTCACGAAGAGCTTCGACGTCACTTCGACCAAGAGCTCGCTCGGAGAAACCGCACTCAAGTATCGCACAAAAATCTCCATTAAGCTCGCTGGCCGTAAAATTAAAGCCAATTTCGGCCTCAGCGAACGCTCGACGCACAGTTATCCGATTCTCATCGGGCGCCGAACGTTAAGCGGGAAGTTCGTCGTCGACGTTAGCAAGTCCGAAAAGCTCGTCAAAATCAGCCGCGAAACGACGAAACAACTGAACGAGAAAATGAAACAAGATCCATACAAATTTTACAAAGAACACTATCAGAAAGGGACGCAGAAGTAATGAAAATCGCAATTCTATCCAATGGCAACGCCAACTACTCGACCAAGCGCCTCGTTGAGGAGGCAGAGAAGCGCGGTCATACCGTCAAGGTCATTAAGTACAAGAACTGCTATATTTCGATTGAGCAGCGCCAAAACAAGGTTTACTACAAGGGTAAACCGCTCGGCAGCTACGATGCGATTATTCCGCGTATTTCTGCGAATATGACCAAATATGGCACCGCAATTGTCCGCCAGCTCGAGATGCAAGGGGATTACGTGCTCTCAAAATCGATTGCGATTACGCGTGCACGCGATAAACTTCGCTCGATGCAGGTGCTTGCAAAGTACGGCGTAGATATTCCAAAAACCGTCGTGAGCCGTAACACGGCCGATATCGACGACTTGCTCGACCAGCTCGGGGAAATGCCGGTGATTATCAAGCTCGCTTATGGCACGCACGGCAACGGTGTTATCTTGGCTGAGACTAAAAAGGCGGCAAAATCTACCCTCCAGGCCTTCTATTTGGCTAACGATGATGGAGTCAGTATTTTGCTCCAGGAATATATCAAAGAGTCAGCCGGCACCGATATTCGTGCCTTTGTGGTCGGTAGCCAGGTGGTGGCTTCGATGCAGCGCAAGAGTCTTGATGATGACTTCCGTTCGAATTTGCACAAAGGGGGAAGTGGTACCCCGATTAAATTGACTGCCCAAGAAGAGAAGATGGCTGTCGCCGCTGCAAAGGCGATGGGTCTTTCGGTCGCGGGTGTTGATATTATGCGCTCCAAGCGCGGTCCGTTGGTGCTCGAAGTAAACGCTTCGCCAGGCTTTGGCATCGAAAAAATCACCGGCCGCAACGTCGCTGGTAAGATTATCGAGTACGTCGAACGCAACGCTCGCCGCACGCAGAAAAAAGATCGCGTCGGCGCCTAGAAACTTGATTTTCAATTCCCTTTATGCTAAAATAAATATTACAACATAATTAAAACAAAAACGCAAAATGGTTCTAGCAGTCGTTCTCGCAGCTCTGTTACTTCTCTTCCTTCTCGTCCGCCACAATGTGGGGGTGCCTTTCCTTGCGATGATCGCCGGCGTGGCGGTTTATGAGGGCTGGGGCGAGAGTGCCGTCCAGCAGATAATGCAGTGGTTCCCGGGGGCGGATTACCAGCTTTTGCAGCTCGGGCTCTATGCGTTGCTTGTTGCCGTCTTCCCTTTGGTTCTCTATATGCGCGCTGGAAAAAGCGGCCTATTTGGCGTCGTCCGGATTGTCGAATCGATTGTTTTTGCGGTCGTGCTAACGATTTTGCTTTCTGCCCCGCTCGCCTCTGTTTTCAGTTTCGATACCCTGGCCTATCAGATTAGCTGCTGGCTCGAGAACATCCGCGGAATCGCTATGATTGTGGGGATTCTGTTTGCTTACGTAGATACTCTCTTGTTCCACTCAGGCAAGGTTTGGTAATTTCCCAAAGCGCGATGCCGGTCGCAACCGACACGTTGAATGATTCTTTTTGACCAAGCATTGGAATTTCAAGCAATTGATCACATTTTGCGAGAATTTCCTCTGGAATGCCGTGCACTTCTTCGCCCAAAATGAGGGCGATTTTTTCGTCAAAGGACGGGGAATCGGCGAGATTTAGGGAATTAGTTCCCTGCTCTAAGGCCATGACTTTGTATCCCTGCTCTTTTAGCGTCGCAATCGCCTCGTCAATCTCGAGACGGCGCCACTTAACCATCTGCTCTGCCCCGAGGGCGGTTTTATGAATCGCTTTCTCCAGCTTGCCCTGCTCGTGCGGCAAACCCTTATCTATAAACGGCGTGTAGCCCGTAAAAATCACCTCATCGACCCCGAGACAATCGCAAGTGCGCAAAATGGCACCGACATTATAGGTCGAACGAATATTGTAAAGTATAACCGTAAGCTGTTTCATGATATACTTATATTATGGATGAAGGTGAGGTTCAAGCCAAGCGTAGGCAGAATGAAGAGGAAGCGACCGAACGACGGGCGAGTATCCTAGGCCTACCCTATCTTGATACACGCGAGTTTGAAAAAGTTTTACCTTTGACGATGGATTTGCTCGACAAGGAGCAGATGCACAAGGATTTCATTTTGCCGCTTCAAGCAGGCGATGAGATTCATCCGTATCAGTTCATGGTGACGAGCCAGACGCCGCGAAGCGTGATTGACCGCTTTCACAGTGAATATGAACGCCAGGGTTTGCGCTCGCAATTCTTCTTGATTTCCAACTCGGCCTATCAGGTCTTTATGCTGCGCTACGATCCGCCTCAGCAAGTCACTTACGACGATATCAAGATTGCCAACGAAGGTGACAGTGAGATAATTCAGCAGGTTTCTCGTACGCTCGATAGCGTTTCGACGGACAAGGTTTTTGATTATCTTTTGAATCAGGCCGACATGCTCGGCTCGTCCGATATCCACATCGAGAATATGCGCGACGTGATTCGCATTCGTATGCGCGTCGATGGCATTCTTCATAATGTCGCCGAGATTAGCAAAGACAAGTATCGCATCTTTATGGGCGAACTCAGTTCCCGTGCAGGTGTTTCGACCGCCAGCAACCGCCCGCAGTCTGGCCACATGCAGATGGACATTCATCGCGATGGCGCATCGCACGTTCTCAACATTCGCGTCGAAATGGTGCCGACGATGTACGGCCAGGACGCCGTGCTCCGTCTCTTCAACTTCGATGAAAGTCTTTTGAATCTCGATTTGCTCGGCATTACTCAGGAAGAACGCGATACGATTGAAGAGGTGATTTCGCATCCTCGAGGCCTTCTCTTGATGGTCGGCCCGACTGGTTCCGGTAAATCTACGACGCTCTATTCGATTTTGAATGCGCTCAACACGACTGAACGCAAGATTATTACCCTCGAGGATCCGATTGAGTATGGCATCCCAGGGATTTCACAGATTCCGATTGATACGACGAACGGCGGTAGTTTCGCCGAAGGTCTGCGCTCCGTGCTTCGCCTCGACCCAGATGTCGTGATGGTTGGCGAGATTCGTGATGGCGATACGGCACGCACGGCAATCCAGGCGTCGATTACTGGTCACTTGGTTTTGTCTTCCTTCCACGCAAATACGACTTCGGCTGCGTTCTCACGTATGATTGATTTGATTGGCGTGAACCCGATTTTCTCGAGCTCGATTCGCCTTTTGATTGCACAGCGCTTGGTACGCAAGCTTGACGAAAACAAAGAGGCTTACCAGCCAGACGAAAGCGTTGCGCGCTATATTCGCAAAGTACTCGAAGGCGTTGAGACTGAATACGACCTCAACAATATTACCCTCTGGCGCGAAAAACCGAGCGAGGAAAATCCGTTCGGCTTCAAGGGCCGTACCGCAATCATGGAGCAGCTCAGTGTGACTGAGCCAATTCAGCGCTACATCCGTGGCGATATTGCTGATATTAATACGAATGACATCGAAAAGACGGCGCGAGCAGAAGGTATGCTCACGCTTGAACAAAAAGGCGTCCTAGCCGCACTACGTGGCGATACCACGATTGACGAAGTCGGACGCGTGATTTAGGAATTCGAAACAATAATAGCGACTGTAACCGTTGCGACGGCTACTACTGCGAGCAACACGAGAAAATAGGTAGCAATGCGCGAGCCCTTGCTCGGGTATTCTGGTTCTTTTTTCTTCTCTGCCGCAATTTCGGTCGCCGTCTGCTGGATTTCTTCGTTCGAAATCAGCGTAGTCGGCTCAGCCGGCACGATTGGTTCTTCTGGTGTTGGGTTTTGTTCCATATCCATAGTTTTATGATATTAAAGCGTTAGCGCTTTTTCAAGGGAGACCCACTGCTCGATGCTGAGATCGGCCGGGCGAGCGTTCTCGGAAATGCCGCAGCCCGCAAAGGCGTCAGCGATTTGCTGCTTCGGCAACTTCGTGCCAACTGTAAGATTCGAGATGAGCTTTTTGCGCGGCGCAATGAAGCCGAGTTTGATGAGGGCCATGGTTTTCTCGGAGGCACGTGGCGTTTCGAGCGGCTCCAAAATGACGACCTGACTATCGACTTTTGGAGGCGGCGTAAAGAACTCTCGATTCACAACCGGGCCAAGCGTAACATTCGCGTAGATTTGCGCCGAAAGACCGAGGATAGAATAATCGCCAGGGCCGGCCGCGAGGCGTTCGGCGACCTCTTTTTGAATGAGGAGAACAATCTTCTGTGGACGATGAGTGACGTGGAGGAATTTCTGGATAATCGGCGAGGTGATGTAGTATGGAATATTCCCTGCCACGACGTATTTTTCTGGCAAGTTCATCTCGTTGATGTCCAAACTAAGAACGTCTTTATGGACGACAGTGAGATTTTTGCCCGGGAAAGATTTTGGCAGATTCTCCGCTAGGCGATCGTCTAATTCGACAGCAATGACCTGCTCAAAAAACTGGAAGAGCGCCGAGGTAAGCGTGCCGAGACCAGGGCCAATCTCTACGACAACATTCGTGTCGTCAGCCGAAGCATGATCAGCGATATCGATAAGAATATCGCGATCTTTTAGCCAGTTTTGTCCGAGTGATTTCTTGTTTTTCATATCCTACCACCAATGATTTTTAGTCCAAAATTCGTACGCCTTCTGCCAGCTGCCATAGCGGCCCACAGCGTAGCCGTTACACCACTTTAGCTGCGTGATTGGGTTGGTTGCCCAGTCTGCGCCTGCAGAAGCCATTTTCTTGCCTGGGAGCGCCTGGCAGACACCGGTTGCGCCGGAGCTGCGGTTTTTAGCGAGCGGATTCCAATGCGACTCGCGCGTAATGATGTAGTTGACGTAACCGAACTGATCAGCCGGGATGCCAGCTGCGCGCATCCAATCCTGGTGCGTGCCTTCTGGCAAATTCGTCTTCATGCCAACCTTAACCTGTTGCGTAACCGGTTGGCGCGTCACGATTGAGGAGACGAGTTTACGCGAAAGTTCTTTGCCGTCCTTCATTTCTACTTCATAGGTGACGGTACGTGAGCCATTCGCGCCCGCTTTGGTGATTTCACGCTTGCCGTAGTCGACCGAATAATCATAAGTAACTGTTTCTTGATATTTGATTTCTTCGTCGATCGTAATCGTCTGCTTGCCCTGCGGCTGAATCGAGAATGACATACCATCCACAATCTTACTGTCGAGTGCGACGGAAACCCAGTTCTTCTCCGTGTTAGTATCAATGCCCTGCTCCGAGAGGAAGGTACTGACAGTCTTCGCCTGAGTGTGCATATCGATTTTCTTGCCGTAATAATTGAGATGAACAGTCTTAGCGCGGACAACCTGATAGGCGACCGTATCACCGCTCTCGAGGAGATTGTCATATGGAATGAGCTTTGCCGTATCAGCCTCGAGCATCTCGACGCCAGCGTCAATCACGATATCGACAGGGGTAGTCGAGGCGGACATTGCGCGATATTTGCGTTTGCCGTCAAGAACAAGCACGCGGCGAGCGCGGTAAATATTGATATTGAAGTTATTGGCGGTAATTTCTTCGTCTAGGGCCGGCTCAACTTTGTCGCCAGTATTGAGCTGGATTTCCGCACGCAAAAGCGCCTCGCGCACAGTATTGGCGTCACTGCGAACATTAGTCTGATTGCCGTCATCGTAAATAGTAATAAAATGCGTACCGTCGGCGCTCTCGGAGTTGCCAGAATCTGGGCGATTGTTCTCGGCGGCAGCGTTCACGGAATGATGGTGCGCGGCGACAGCAAAAACAAGGACGAACGTCAAAAATCCAGTAACTAACAGAGAGAGATTGCCTCTCATTTGACGCATTTTCATGCCCTTTTATTGTATCATTTTTGGCGCCCTCGCGCCAGATGAGCACCCCTTATAGCACCGAGAAGCTGTACTTATTAACTTGAAGGAAATGATTGCGGTCGAGACTAAGCTTTTTGCCGGGCGCAAACTCGCGAATCGCAAGCATGCACTGCTCGAGTTGCGGACGTGTCAGATGAATGCCCTGGCGAGAAAGAATTTCGCGTAGAATTTCAACAGTTTCTGGCGCAGCAAAATATGCCCGCGGAAGGCGCGCGAGAATGAGGTTTTTGATTTCACCTGCAATAATATCGTCAATGGCAGTTTTTAGCTCACGTTGGCGCTTGTAAAGCGCTAGGAGCTGCTTTTTCGTGGCGGCCGGTACCGTGCGCAGGTATTCACGCACGCGATTGCGTAGATAAGTGTCGTCCGCATTAGTCTGATCAAGGCGGAAGCTCAGATTGTTTGCCGTAGCATAGCGATAAATGTCCGCCTTCGTCAGTTCGAGCAATGGCCGTACTACCCCGCTTTGCTGCATTGGCGCCAAACCACGCCAGCCAGTGCCGCGCAAAAGATTAATTGCGATAGATTCGATAACGTCGTCGGCATGATGAGCAATATAAATTTCGCCATTGTGCTCTCTGACAAGGCGGTGCAAGAAGGCGTAGCGAGCATCGCGTGCCGTAGCTTCGCTACAATTTTCGCCGAGATGGGCATGTTCGCAAACAAATGGCTTGTCATATTCTTTCGCAAGGCGCTCAACGAAAGCACAATCCTCGGCCGAGTTCGGGCGAATGCCGTGGTCAAAATGCGCCACCATGACTTATGGATCGTCTTTCATCCGATGTAGCATTACAACCGAGTCAATCCCACCTGACACTGCGAGGATTTTCATAGGTTGATTATAACAGATACGAGCCACAAAAACCCGCCCCCGAGAACGGAGGCGGTGTTTCTGCTAAATAATCTATACGCGTGGCGTATTATTTTTTGCGGGAGACAGTCAAGAAACCGTTGCGTGGGTTTTCGTTGACTTCGCGATCTGCTGGGAGGTCGCAAGGAGTGCCCTTAGCGTTCTTTGCAGTCTTGGTGAAGAAGTAAATCGTCTGTGGTTTGCCACCGCGAAGAGTAACTTCGGACTTATGTAGATAGTATTTAACACCCTTAGAATTGGTATGTTCGTAAGCCATTTTAGACTTTCCTCCTTAGTTTGTATACTCTTATCTTATGACCCCTAGAAGCGGATGTCAATAGAGAAAATCTACTTTTTTATAGAGTGTTCAACGACTAAAAGCGCAACTCTAAGGATAAGCCAAATAATAAAGCGAATAACGAGAACGAGCAAGATAATAAAACAGATAAGCATCGTGATGCCGGAAGCACATGGATACCAGAGCGGCGAGACAAATTCATAGCGGAAAAGTTCAGTCGACGGGAGGGTTGCGGCGCCGTAAGCGTCCATATTCTCTTCTACTGGGTAGGTCGCTAGCTCGTTGATCCAGCAGTTAAGATAACGCTTGTCTGGGTAGCTATAGCCGTATTTGCGCCCCTGAGCATCACAGACGGCGGAAACTTTTTTATAAATATTGCCGTTCGGATTAGAGCTATGCTTCTCGACTTCTTTTTGTGCCGCCGCAATTGCCTCATTGGCTTTACGTAAATACTGATTTTCCAGATAGAATGGGCCGGTACCAAAAGTAATTGTCTGGACGCCATTATCTTCAATTGCATTAAAAACGATATGTTTGAGCACAAAAGCATGGAGCTCATTGAGCGACTTTGCGATTTCCTCGTCATTGTCCGCCGCATCCGCCGCCATCACGGCATCGCGGAGCTCAGTCATCTTGATATGGTCAAAACGCAAGAAGATGGCCGTCAAAAATCCTAGCAACACCAAAACCAGCAGCAGCTTCCAGCTGGACAGCCGGAAGACTTTTGCTAGCGTCTGCCTGAGATTATTTTTAGACAGTCCACCCATAATATACTAAAATTATAGCATGAAGGTATATTTTTCGGGAATTAGCGGGGTAGGCATCGGCCCGCTAGCAGAACTTGCACAGGATGCCGGTATGACCGTTTGCGGCTCAGATATGTCCCGCGGCACAATCTCTGATGAATTGGCCGCTCGTAATATTCCGATTGCCTATGGCCCACAAGATGGAAGCTTTTTGCGTGAGCAACTCGACGGACTTGATTGGTTCGTTCATACCTCTGCTCTGCCAAAGGACCACGTTGAAATTCAGATTGCGCGCGAAGCAGGTGTTCGCGTTAGCAAGCGCGATGAGTTTATTGTTGAATTCATCAAGCAGCATAACCAGAAGCTGGTCGCTGTCGCCGGTACGCACGGCAAGACCACGACGACTTCGATGCTGATTTGGTGCTGCCGCGAGCTCGGCGTCAAGGCGAATTACCTCGACGGCACGACTTTGCCTTGGGGTGAAAGCGCTGAGTATAAGTACGACGACGCGTATTTGATTTACGAAGCCGATGAGTTCGACCGCAACTTCTTGGCTTACCATCCATATCTCGCCGTAATTACCTGCGTCGATTATGATCACGCCGATATTTACCCTACTCCGGAGGATTATCGCGCTGCGTTCGCACAGTTCGAGAGCCAATCGCAAGATGTTGTCAAAAATACAACAATTGATAACCGCATTACCTTGGCTGGCGAATTGCGCCGCCTCGACGCATCGATTTGTCTCGCCGCAATGAAGAAGCTTTGCGACAACAGTGAGGAAGAAATCATTGACGTTCTTAACCGCTTCCCTGGCGCTGGTCGCCGTTTCGAAGAGGTTGTCGAGAATGTCTATTCAGACTATGCGCACCATCCAGAAGAGATTGTTGCGACAATCAAGATGGCAAAAGAAGTCGTCGAGCGCGATGGCCTAAAAGGTGTTGTTGCGGTTTATCAGCCACTTCAGAATATGCGCCAATACGCGATTCGCCACGATTACGGCGACACTTTTCAGGGCGTCGACAAGTTGTTCTGGGTGCCAACTTTCTTGCTTCGCGAAGATCCGTCGCTCGCAATTATTACGCCAGAAGAATTAATCCAGGAAATGAATAACCCTGAGATTGCTGAAGCGGCCGAGATGGACGATGTGCTCGGCGAAAAACTCCGCCAGCTCCAAAAAGAAGGTTGGCTCATTGTGTTGCTTGCCGGCGGTGGCGCCGATAAGTGGTTTAGAAAAGTCTTTATTCAGCAATAACTAGACTCTCATCCGAAAGTGGCTCCGGCGAGAAATCGTCGGAGAGATTTTCGATGCGAGCCGCAGCGTCTTCGAGCTCACGCAAGTAATCGTCGAGCATCTCGGCGGTAACTGGGCCGTCGTTTGGGAAATCTTCTTTTTTGTCGTTGTCGGCGTCGTATTTTTCATCTTCGGAAATAAAGCCAGGGCGCGAACGGTCAAGATAGACGTCGCCGGTTTTGCGATAAATAAAGAGGCTAGTTGCGGTAGAAATAAAGGCAATCACAGCAGCACTCAGACCAAGAATAATGAGGTTGCGGCCGCCATGAATCTTTTTTACTGGTGCCGGTTTCTCATTTAGCTCCGTCACGGTCGGGTTGTTATCTTCGCTATTCATCCGTCTTCTCCGCAGTTAAGCTATCACGCATGTCGAGAATTGTCTTGCGATGTTCAGCAGCCATTTCATTCAAACGCTTCACATGATTTGCGACAGTTTCGCGGCGCGAGCGCACCGTTTCGAGCTGATCGTAAAAATGTTGTGGTTCATCTTTGCAATTGATTGCAATAAGCTCTTCGAGCGCCTGAGAATAAGTGATGTAGTCGCTGTTAAAAGCAGTACGCTCAGCAGCAAAATCTTTTTGCTGACTCGAGACATTCGCGTTCGGAACGTTGTTTTTGACAAGGCGCAAATTCAAGTTCATCATGAGACTGCTGGAAACAGTTTCGAATTGCTTGCCGAGATAATCACGGCTGCGAGCGTCATTTTTCTGAACCTGCTTGAGACGAAGCTTAATACTGGCGCAGTTCGTTGAAATATTGCCAATCTGCTCCTCGGTCAGTTCGGCTGCAAAAAGATTCATTGGCATCAAAGCAATCAGTAGCGACAAAATTACGGCCGAAACTTTCTTCATAGAATTATTATAGCAAAACTATTCTTCGTCTGGCATGAGTTGGAGATGGCAATCGGTAATCTGATAATCGTCAACAACCGATGGGGCGCTCATCATGAGATCAACGCCAGAGCCGTTCTTTGGGAAGGCGACAATATCGCGAATGTTTTCGGTGTTTTCGAGCACCATGAAAATGCGATCAATACCAAAGGCGCAACCAGCGTGTGGAGGCGCACCAAACTTAAAGGCGTTAAGCATGCCACCGAAGCGAGCTTCGACATATTTTTCGTCGTAGCCCAAGATACCGAAGACCTTGTACATGATTTCCGGGTTATGGTTGCGGACAGCACCGGAACAAATTTCATAACCATTCATGACCATATCGTACTGATCGGCGACAATGGCAAGTTTTTCTTCATCAGTCTTAGCCGATTCGAGCGCTTCGAGACCGCCCTTTGGCATCGAGAATGGGTTGTGGCCAAAGTCGAGCTTCTCTGCACCGTCGTCCCACTCGTAGAATGGGAAATCGACAATCCAACAAAGTGCGACAACGTTTGGATCTTTGAGACCAAAGTGGTCAGCAAAGGCAATACGGAGTTGGCCGAGGACCTTGTTGACCTTAGCGCGCGCATCGGCGCCAAAGAAGACAGCATCGCCGGCCTTTGCACCGGTTTTTTCAGTAATAGCATTGAGCTCAGCTTCACTCAAGAACTTTGCAATTGGAGACTTAATGCCTTCTGGCGTGTAAGTGAGATAGGCGAGACCGCCGGCACCAAGTTTGCGAGCCTGTTCGGTAAAGCCATCAATCTGAGAACGGCTGAGATCTGCACCGCCCTTGACGCAGATTGCCTTGACGCATTCAGCCTTTGCAAAGACTGCAAACTGAGTATCTTTCAAATCGTCAGTAAGGTCGATGAGCTCCATGCCATAGCGAAGGTCTGGCTTATCGACGCCGTATTTCTCCATCGATTCCTGGTATGGAATGCGTGGAATATCTTCAGTCATTAGTTTCTTGCCACCGAAATCAGTGACGAGGCTCTTGATGAGCGGTTCCATTTCCTGGCGAACGGTTTCGCCATCTTCAACGAAGGACATTTCGCAGTCGAGCTGGTAGAATTCGCCATAAAGGCGGTCAGCACGTGGGTCCTCATCGCGGAAACAGGCAGCAATTTGGTAGTAACGTGGAATACCGCCGACCATCAAAAGCTGTTTGAACTGCTGTGGTGCCTGCGGCAAAGCATAGAACTGGCCTGGATGAAGGCGGGACGGAATGATGAAGTCGCGAGCGCCTTCTGGAGAAGAGTTTGCGAGGATTGGCGTAGCCACCTCGATAAACTCGTGCTTGTTCATGTAATCACGCATGTAGCGATAATATTCGGAACGGCGAGCAAGACGCTTCTGCATGCTTGGACGACGGAGGTCGAGATAGCGATACTTAAGGCGAAGCTCCTCGCCAGTTTCAACGCCCTCATCATGGGTGGAAACAGGAAGCGGTTCAGAGCGATTCAAGAGCTCGAGCTTCTCGACGACAACCTCAATATTACCAGTAGGAATATTTGGATTCTCGAGACCTGCACCACGCTGACGAACGGTACCTTCGGCGCGAATCACATACTCATCACGGAGATGTTCGGCGAGCTCAAATGCATCCTTGGTCTGCGGATCAATAACCAACTGAATAACACCAGTATGGTCGCGCAAATCGATAAAAATGAGACCACCGTGATCACGGCGAGAATTTACCCAGCCAGCCAATTGGACTTTTCCGGATTTGACAGTTAGATCTTTTGCTAGGGCTCTCATTATTTGCTCCATTAAAAATAATTATTGTTTTACAAATTACTATTATACCATATTTCTCTCTTAACGGAAGCGGCGAGATTCGCGATCCAGGTCACGATTTTTAATCGTTTGGCGCTTGTCGTATTTTTTCTTACCTTCACCAACGGCAATGATGAGCTTGATGTGGCGTTTGAGCGGTAATAATTCGACTGGAACGATGGTGCTGCCCTGCTGTTTTGCGCGGTCGAGACTAGCAATTTGTTTCTTGGTTGCAAGGAGCTTAATATCTTGTTCCGTCTCCGTACCAAGAGTTAGGCCGAGAAGCCACAGTTCGCCGCGGCGGAGCGTGACATAGGCACCCTTGAGCTGAGCGTGACGGTCACGAATTAGGCGAACTTGCGGGCCTGTCAAAACCATACCGACCTCTAGCTTGTCGGAAAGATTATAGTCGTAACGCGCGCGGCGATTGACGACGGTCTGGTTTTTGACTGGTTTTTTCATACCTCCTATTATAGCAGAGGCCGCACTCTGCTTATGCTATACTAAGGTTATGTTATTGATTGGTTCGAGAATGATTGGCGCACGCGTGCTTAGCCTGCACGTCGGCGGTGCTGTTGCACAGGTCAAAAAACCAATCATTGATCCAGAAGATTTGAAAGTGATTGGTTACCAATTGGAGGGGCCAGTTATTAAAAACGACCCTGAAGTGGGCGACATTCTCGATGTCAACGACGTGCGTGAAGTGAGCCTAGACGGACTAATCGTAGATTCGACCGACCGTTTCACGACGCGCGAAGACGTGATTCGCTTCGATAAAGTAATGAGCCTAAACTTCAATTTGGTTGGGCTAAAAGTCGTAACGCAGGACGGCAAGAAGCTCGGTAAAATTAAGGATTATACTCTCGATTCGACGACCTTTATGATTTACCAGCTCATCGTCGAGCGTCCATTTATGACTTCCCTAATCGACTCCGAACTTACGATTAACCGCTCTCAAATAATCGAGATTGACGATTATAAAGTCACCATCAAGCACGACAAAGCCGAGGTGAAGGTCAAAAAAAATAAGTCCGATGAACCAGAAGAATTCGTGCCAAACTTCACGAATCCGTTCCGTAAACCAGCCTACAATGAAGACCCGGCCGATAGCTCGTCTAAAATATCTGAGTAATTAAAGCCCTGACGCAAAAGATACTGAATCAACTTCTGCTCGTCGGGGTATTTTTTTGCTTTACGAGCGATTATCTTGCGGAGCTCCTCAGTGTCGTCGCGTTCCGAATCAGCAAAAACTTCCTCGATAATTGATTGCGAGACACCTTTCTGCGATAACTCAAGGCGAAGTTTCTTGAGACTACTACCCTTATTGACGTTACGATTCTCAACCCAAAGCTCAGCGAAGCGGCGGTCATCAATATAGCCACGCTCTTCGAGACGTTTAAAGACCGGCTCGACCAACGATTGGTCGTAACCCTGTTTTAGAACAGTTTTATGCTCACCGGTCTTCCGATTTTTGACGCGCACCTTACGATCAAGCGTTTTGCGCTTGAGATAATCGCGGATTTCTTTGCTCGAATGCGGCCGCATAAGCGTAAACTCGAGCGCACGGTTGTAAAACTTACTAAACTCGGAGGCGCGCTTGAGTTCTTCTAATTCTTTCGTGTCTAAAACGCGACCGATTTTGACATGCAAATCGACGACCTGCGAGATGTCGAGCGAACAAAAAAACTTGTCGTCAATGTAGATATTGACGCGGTTTTTATCGCGTACAGCTTCGCGAATATCAGAGACGCGATGCTCTGCCGGCTTTTTACTGCCAGCAGAATCGTCGTCAAAAATCGTATGCGTTTTGAGCATTAGTCTTCGTCGTTTTTAGCAGCCTCACGGACTTTCTTTTCAATTTCATCCATGAGCTCTGGCTTCTCTTTGAAGAGTTTCTTGACGGCTTCACGGCCTTGACCGAGCGTTTCGCCGTTGTATTTGATGAAGGCGCCAGACTTTTCGAGAATGCCATGGCTGACCGCGAGATCGAGCACATCGCCAGTCTTGCTCACGCCTTCGTTATACATGATGTCAAATTCGGCAGTACGGAATGGTGCCGCAATCTTATTCTTCACGACTTTGATCTTTGTACGGTTGCCAGCAACATCGTCGCCGTCTTTAATCTGACCAATGCGACGAATGTCGATACGAACCGAAGCGTAGAATTTGAGCGCGTTGCCACCAGTAGTTGTTTCTGGGTTACCAAACATCACGCCAATCTTCATGCGAATCTGGTTAATGAAGATGACTGTTGCCTTAGTCTTGCTGATAATACCAGTCAATTTACGCATTGCCTGAGACATGAGGCGAGCCTGGAGACCCATCTGAGCGTCACCCATATCGCCATCGATTTCAGCTTGCGGGACGAGTGCTGCAACAGAGTCGACTACGATGAGGTCGACTGCACCAGAACGAACGAGCGTCTCGCAGATTTCAAGCGCCTGCTCACCGTTGTCTGGCTGAGAAATCAAAAGATTGCTTGTATCGACACCAATTTTGCGTGCGTAAGCTGGGTCGAGCGCATGCTCAGCATCGATAAATGCCGCTTGGCCGCCCTGCTTCTGGATTTCCGCGATGGCATGAAGAGCCAAGGTGGTCTTACCAGATGATTCTGGGCCATAAATCTCAATAATGCGGCCCTTTGGATAACCGCCGCCGAGCGCTAAATCAAGCGCGAGCGATCCGGACGAGAACAGCTCGACGTCAATCTTGGACTGTTCGCCCAATTTCATAATTGAACCATCACCAAATTGCTTCGTAATCTGAGAAAGCGCAAGGCTTAGCGCCTGCTTTTTGCCATCATCCTTACTGTCGCCCACCACATCCTGACTCTTTTTAGCCATTAGAAAACCTCCTAGTTTATACTTCTATTTTAACCTATATCTATCTTAAAATCTACTTATTATGGCGATCCTGATACGCCGGCAAATTCTCGAAGAAATAATGAATCGCGTCTTCTACGTTTTCGCGTAGTTCCGGAGTTAATTCACCTTTGCAACCAACCATCGGATTACGACGATTAATGAATGAAATGTACTTTATTTCGCCGGTATTCAAATCAAACCCAATTCCAAAAACATCCTCAAGACGGCAGCGACGCAAGAGTAGCACGTCGCGCAAGTCTTCAAGATAGGAGTCGCCAAGTGAGATAGCATATTTTTTCGCGTCTAGTGCCGCCCAAACATAGCCGTCGCAGTCCTCGCAAAGCTGCTTTAATTCATTTTTAGTAAAACGCACCCTTTTGTATATTTGCATCTTAAAATGCTCCTTATTATTATTTTTATGCGTAAAAAGTAACATCAATTTATTATCACAAAAAGCATAATTACGTTGTTTTTGGCACTTTTTTGAAAATGTGTCATAATATTGTGGTAAAATATAGAGAAATTAATAGATAGTAAAAGTTAAGGAAATTTTTTATGAGCGGACACAGCAAATGGGCAACCACCAAACGCCAGAAGGCCGTCGTCGACGCCAAGCGCGGTGCGTTGTTTACAAAAATCGGTAACCAAATCGCCATTGCGGCACGTAGTGGTACCGATCCTGCTATGAACCCGTCGCTCGCGATGGTGCTTGAGAAGGCTCGCCTTGCAAACATGCCAAAGGCAAACATTGAGCGCGCTATTGCTCGCGTCGAGGATAAGAACGCCGCTGCTCTTATCGAAGAGACCTATGAGGCTTATGGCCCAGGTGGTGTCGGTATCATCATTGAGGTTGCAACCGACAACAAAAACCGCACGATGCCAGAGGTACGCCACACGCTCGAAAAAAACGGTGGCCGCATGGCTGATCCAGGTTCGGTTATGTTCCAGTTCACGCGCAAGGGCGTAATCTTTACGAAGTCCAAGGGCGATGAAATCATGATGGCAGCACTCGACGCAGGCGCAGAAGACATCAATGACGAAGAAGATGGCACAACAATTTATACTGCCGCTTCCGATTTGATGAAAGTTCGCAGCGCATTGATTGATGCCGGCTACGAGATTGACTCCGCCGAGCTTCAGTATGTGCCAAACAACACCGTGCCAGTTGAAGGCGAGACGAGCGAAAAGGTCGAGAAGATTCTCGATGCGATTGACGATCTCGACGACGTCGTTGCGGTTCATACAAATGCAGAATAACCTTAAATACCCCTCAAAAAGAGGGGTATTTTTTATGCGCCGGGTGATATAATAAAAACATGAAGAAACAAGCAGACTACATGGTCGAAATCGGCAATGTAATTGCAATGGCACGCGTGCGCAAAGATATGACGCAGGCAGAATTGGCTGCCAAAATTGGCACCAGCCAATCCGCAATTAACCGTATCGAACATGGTAAACAAAACGCTTCTCTCGAGATGATCTCGAAGATTAGTCGAGCACTCGACTACCAAATTGTATCCATTAATGAAGCCGCTACACAGGGCTACCGCATTAACGGCGGCAAAACTCTGCACGGCAGCATTACGATTAATACTTCCAAAAACGCTGCAGTCGGCCTGCTCTGCGCCGCGCTGCTCAATAAGAAGAAGACTACCTTAGTCCACCTAGCGCATATTGAAGAGGTCTATCGTATTATCGAAGTGCTCGAATCGATTGGCGTGAAGACCAACTGGATTAACCATGATCGCGACCTCGAAATCATTCCGCCACGCAAATTGAATCTTGAAAAAATGGACATTGAAGCCGCTCGCCGCACGCGCACCGTCATCATGATGATGGGCCCGCTACTTCATCACTTCAAGAGCTTCCGCCTACCATACGCCGGCGGCTGCTCGCTTGGAAGCCGCACTGTCGAGCCGCACCTTCATGCTCTAAAGAGCTTCGGCCTCGAAGTTGACGCCGTCAGTAATTCTGGTTTTTATGAAGCAAAGGTCGTCAAGCGTCCAAGCGTTGATCGTAAAATCGTACTCACCGAACGCGGCGACACCGTTACCGAAAACGCAATTATGGCCGCAGCGCTCTGCCCTGGCAAAACCGTCATCGTCGGCGCAAGCCCGAACTACATGGTCCAAGATGTTTGTTTCTATCTTCAACGCCTAGGTGTCGAAATCGAAGGCGTCGGCACGACCAACCTCGTCGTACATGGCGTTAGCAGAATCGCTAAAGAAATTTCCTATGAGCCGAGCGAAGACCCAATCGAGGCGATGAGCTTCATTGCGGCCGGTATCGTCACGAAATCCGAAATCGAAATCAAGCGCGTGCCAATCGAATTCCTCGAGATTGAGCTCGAAGTGCTGCGTGGCATGGGCCAAAAGATGGAGATTTCCGACGAATATCTCGCTAATAACAGCCGTACACGCCTCGTCGATATTAAGCTTAAGAAATCTACTTTAAAGGCGCCGGTCGATAAGATTCACCCGATGCCGTTCCCTGGTCTAAACATCGATTCGTTGCCGTTCTTCTCAGTCATTGCTGCAACTGCTAACGGTCGCTCTTTGATCCATGACTGGGTCTTTGAGAACCGTGCGATTTACACGACTGAGCTTTCGAATTTGAACGCCAAAATCGAGTTGCTTGACGCTCACCGCGTCTTCGTAACCGGACCAACAAATTGGCGTCCAGCCGAGATGATGGCGCCGCCAGCGCTCCGCCCGGCCGTCGTCGTGATGCTCGCGATGCTCGCCGCTCCTGGCCGTTCAATTCTGCGCAATACATACTCGATTGCACGCGGCTACGAAAACTTTGCCCATCGCCTCGTGTCGCTCGGTGCGGATATTGAGCAATTATCAGATATATAAACAGATTAAATGTGGTAAAATTTAAGTATGTCAATTACAAGAGAAGATGTCCTTCATTTGGCCGAACTATCCAGCATTTCTTTAGATGAGTCGCAGATCGAGCCTTTGATTAAGGACCTTGATAATATCGTTAACTATTTTTCGCAGCTCGACGAGCTAAATACTGAGAATGTCGAGCCAACCTACCAGTGTTTTGATATGCAAAACGTCTGGCGCGAAGATAATATCGTTGATTTCGAAGCAAAGCGTGAAGATTTGCTCGCCCTTACGACCGAAAGTGAAGATAATCAGATAAAGGTGCCAAAAGTCCTATGAAAATTGCCGATAAGAACACAAAGGCCGTCGATTTAGTGCGCGCCGCACTCGAAAAGGCCAAAGAATACGAAGATTACCATGCGTTTATCTCGATGAACGAAGCGCACGCTTTGGAGCGCGCCCGCGAGATTGACGCAAAGATTGAACGCGGCGAGCCAGTCGGTCGCCTCGCGGGTGTGCCATATGCACTCAAAGACAACTTCTCTAGTCCACAAGGCCACACAACCGCAGCCGCAAAAATGCTCGAGGATTACCCTTCTCCAATCACCGCGACGGCTGTCGCCAAGATTGAAGCTGAAGGCGCCATTATGATCGGCCGTACCAACCTAGATGCTTACGCGCACGGCGGTAGTACAGAAAACTCTTATTTTGGTCCAACCTCCAACGCATATGATAAAGAACGCGTCGCTGGCGGCTCCTCTGGCGGTAGCGCTGTAGCCGTCGCACTCGACATTGTACCGTTCGCGCTCGGTTCCGATACTGGCGGTTCGATTCGTCAGCCAGCTAGCTTCAACGGCGTCGTTGGCGTCAAGCCAACCTATGGCACCGTTAGTCGTTATGGCGTTGTCGCAATGGCCTCATCAACTGACACGATGGGCTGTTTTGCGAAGAATGTTGAAGACGCAAACCTTGTCATGGGCATCATGGCCGGTCGCGACGAAAAAGATTCGACTACACTTGCTGATTTTTGGACGAAAGACTTGACTGAAGCAACGCCGAAGCAGAAGAAAATTGCCCTTATCAAAGACTTTATGGGCGACGGCGTCGATCCAGAAGTTAAGGCCGCTGTTAACGACTATGCTGGAAAGCTCAAAAAAGCCGGCTACACCATTGAAGAAATCGACATGCCAATCCTCAAATACGCTTTGGCAATCTACTACATTGTTGTTCCTGCCGAGGTTTCTTCGAACCTCAGCCGCTACGATGGCATCCGCTATGGCCTCCGTTCGAGCGAAGCAAAAGATCTCGATTCTGTTTACAATATGACCCGCGATGAAGGCTTCATGCCAGAAAACAAGCGCCGCATTCTGATTGGTAACTTCGTTTTGAGCTCCGGTTTCTTTGATGCTTACTATTTGAAAGCGCAGAAAGCACGCACGCTTTTGATTGATGCCTACAATAAGGCCTTCGAAAAATACGATGCATTACTCTGCCCAGTGGCACCACGCCCTGCTTTCAAGATTGGCGAAAACACCGCTGACCCACTTCAAATGTATCTCGAAGACGTGATGACCGTACCGCCAAGCCTCGCCGGTCTTCCGGCAATGTCGATTCCAGTCGCAAAGAGCAAAGCTGGCTTGCCAATTGGCGCGCAGCTCGTTGGCCCTCGCCAGAGCGACCAGATACTCCTCAATATTGCCGCGAGCGTGGAGGACAAATAATGGACGCTTCCCTAATATTTTTCTTAATTGCAATCCTGATTGTCGGCGCGTTAGTGTTCATCGCTATCTCGATGACCAGCAAGCGCGGTCATGCCTTCGACAAAGAGGATTACCAGGTTGATTTCTTGCGTATTGAAAACTCGTTGAAGCGCGAAAACGAAGCCAGCTATGCAATGGCAATTATCGAGGGTGACAAAATCCTCGACCGCGCCCTCATGGAAATGGGCGTACAGGGCCGCACGATGGGCGACCGCCTCAAGCGCGTCGGCAAAGCGAAATTTACCCAGCTCAATGCAGTTTGGCATGCCCACAAGCTTCGCAACCAGATTGCGCACGAACATGATTTCAAGCCAGAATATCGCCAGGCGCAACATGCACTCGAGACTTACAAACAGGCATTAAAGGATTTAGGAGCGATTTAGATGAGTGAATACAAGATTACAATCGGTATTGAATGCCACGTCCAGCTCAACACGAAGACGAAATTATTCAGCGGCGTAGACAATGACGCTGTCGACAAAGAGCCAAACTCCTGCGTGAGCCCAATTGATTACGCATTGCCCGGCATGTTGCCGGTGCTCAACAAAGCAGCCGTCGAAAAAGCCGTTCGTGCTGGTCTCGCGATGAACTGTAAGATTAACTTACTCAGCCGTTTTGACCGCAAGCACTACTACTACCCAGATTTGCCAAAGGGCTATCAGATTTCTCAGATGTACCAGCCAATTATTGGCGCCGGCGTCGTACATCTGCCAGATGGCAGCGACGTCAAAATTGAGCATGCTCACCTCGAAGAGGATGCCGGCAAGTTGTCGCATTTCGGCAATTATTCCCTCGTCGATTTGAACCGCGCCGGTACGCCGCTCATCGAAATCGTTTCGATGCCAGACATTCATTCTGCCGCCCAGGCGCGTGCTTACTGCGAAGAACTCCATCGTCTCATGATGTATGCCGACGTCACGAACGGCGATCTCTATCAAGGCAACATGCGTTTCGACGTCAACATTTCGATTTCCAAGACTGACGAGCTTGGCACTCGTGCTGAGATTAAGAACCTCAACTCCTTCCGTAGCGTCGAGCGCGCCGTCGAATACGAATACAAGCGCCAGAAGGCATTGCTCGAAAAGGGTGAAAAGGTTATCCAGGAAACCCGCGGTTGGAACGACGCAACTGGCAAAACAACTTCCCAGCGCAGCAAGGAAGAAGCGCAGGATTATCGCTACATGCCAGAACCAGACGTACCACCAATTGTGCTTGAACAGTCTTACGTCGATAAGGTTGCAGCCGAAATGCCGATGATGCCGGCTGATTATCGCTCGAAGTTTGGCATACTTAATCTCGACGACAGCGCACGCGAAGCTATCATTAATTACCCTGTACTCGCCGAGCGCCTTGCGGAGGTTTGTGACAAGAACGTTAACCTCGCACCACGCGTCGCAAACTGGTTCGCAAGCGTTTTGTTGGCCGAAGAAAACCTCGACAAAGATTTCACACTTGCAACCGGTGCTGAATTGACCGAGCTCTCCGAAATGGTCGAAAAGAAAGAGCTTTCCTCGACTGCAGCAAAAGACGTTCTTCTTGAGATGTATGACCACAAGAATACCTCAAAGACGCCTCATCAGCTCGCTAAGGAAATGAATCTCCTCCAGGAAAATGACGAGAATGCCCTTTCACAGATTATTGATGAAGTATTGCAAATGCCTGAATGCGCCAAAGCCGCGGAAGATGTCCGCAACGGCGAAATGAAGGCAATTGGCTTCCTTGTTGGCCAGGTTATGAAGAAGTCACAAGGCAAGGCAAATCCAGCAAGCGTTAACGAATTAATCAGAAATAAGCTATCATAGGAGTATAGGAGATCTTATGGCATACAAAAAACCGACAAAAGCAGTCATTACCGATGCGGGCTTTGCAAGCCGCTTCTTGCCGATTACTAAAACCATTCCAAAAGCGATGCTTCCACTTGGCCCGAAGCCGATTATGCAGTACGTCGTCGAGGAATGTGTTGCTGGCGGCATCAACGATATAATTATCGTTTGCACCCCAGAAGGCAAGCACATCTATGAAGATTATTTCAACAACCCTTGCGAAAAGATTTATAAGCAGCTCGCCTCTCAGGGCAAGCTCGATCGTTTCGAATCAGTCCGCGAAGTTCTGGAAATCGCAAACATTACGATTATCGAACAAGACCAGAGTCTTCCGTATGGCAACGGCAGCCCAATCGCAAGTGCCAAACCATATCTCAATGACGACGAAGCTTTCCTCGCGCTCTATAGCGATGATTTGATTTTCGGTCAGGGCGACGTAAAAACTTTGATTGAAGCTTACGAAAAGAACCCAGACGCTAAGGCAATCATTACTGCTCAGGAAATGCCAAAAGAAGTTTGGAACAAGTACGGCATGATTGCGCTCAAGGACGAGGCAAAGATGACGCTTAGCCATATCGTCGAGAAGCCGGCTACGCCAGAGCTCAGCCCAAGCAATCTCACTTCCTATGGTCGTTATCTTCTTACTCCAGAGGTATTCGCACATCTCGATCCAAGCAATACTGGTCTAGACAATGAGCTCTGGACGGTTGATGCAATTACAAAACTCGCCAAGTCGGGCGATGTTATCGTAACTAAGAGCAAAGGAGAATGGTTGACCACAGGCGATCCAAAGAACTATTTTGCAGCTTACGAAAGATTTAATAAATTAGGAGAATAAAATGGAAACACCAGCTTGGATTTTAGTATTTATTCTATCAATTACGCTATTTCTCTTCTTGGTTGTCGGTATCGTTCTGATTATCAAGTTGATTGGCGTCGCAAAAGAGGCAAAGAAAATTGTGATTCAAGGCCAAAACATCGCTGAAAAGGCCGACGACATTGCCGATAACGTACGCGATATGACGACGGTGGGTGGCTTGGTGAAGCATTTTACCGAGAGCTATCTCAACAAAGCAGATAAAAAAGCCAAAAGAACAAAGAAGGAGAAATAATATGGCAGAAAAGAAAAAAGAAGCCAAGAAGGCTAATGGCAACGGCAAGTTTATCCTTGGCGCAGCACTCGGCGCAATCGGCGGCGCAATCGCCGGCGTATTGTTCGCCCCAAAGTCTGGCAAGGAGACCCGCAAGGACATCGCCGAAGGTACCAAGAAGGTCGCCAAGAAGGCTAAGGTAACTGGCAAGAAGGCTGTTGCGGCCGGTAAAAAGGTCGTCGAAAAAGACGTCAAGGCTGCTGCAAAAAAGCCGGCCACTAAGAAGGCTCCAGCCAAAAAAGCTGCAAAAAAATAATTGCCCGTTTGGACAACTGAAAAGACAGGCCTTTGCTCAAGGTCTGTCTTTATTTTAGCACAGATACTCTGTTTTGTCAAGGATTAGCGGAATAGACCTTTTTTGGTCTTTTTGAACTCTTCGATGAGATCTTTTTGCTTCTTGTTGAGATTCCTTGGAATTTCAACATTAATCGTCACAATATGTGGGCCGCGCTGATCACTGCCGAGTCGTGGCGCGCCGTGGCCGGAAAGCTTAAAGTTCGTGCCAGGCTGAGTGCCAGCTGGAACCTTCATTGTAATCTTGCCGTCAACCGTCTCAACTTCAATTTCAGTACCAAGAACAGCGTCAACCATCGGAATAGTAACTTCGGAAAGAATCAACTCGCCTTCACGCGTAAGGGTTTTGTGTGCACGGACACGAACCTCAACATAGAGATCGCCACGCTGGCCATCGGCGCTCGGTGCCTCCCCGCCCTTACCGCTTAAACGAATGGACTGGCCGTCATAAATGCCGGCTGGGATTTTGAGCTTAGTCTGTTCGCCTTCGACAGAAATCGTCTTGGTTGTACCAAAAATTGCGTCTTCGAAATCAATCGTAATACTGGTGCGATAATCGCGGCCACGACGCGCTGCGCGGAAACCGCCGCCACCGAAACCAAAAATACTGCCAAGAATATCTTCGAAGCCAGAGCCACCAAAGTCAAAATTAAAGCTCTGACCATTGGCACCACGGAAGCCAGCAAATGGATCACCGCCGCCATCACCGCCAACGCCGGCATGGCCAAATTGGTCATAGCGACTGCGCTTGGTTTTATCACTCAAAACAGAATAGGCTTCGTTTGCCTCTTTAAACTTCTCTTCTGCTTCTTTGTTACCGGGGTTTTTGTCAGGATGGTACTTGATAGCGAGCTTGCGAAAAGCCTTCTTAATTTCATCATCAGATGCGTCTTTTTTGACACCCAAAACTTCATAATAATCGCGTTTGCTCATACCTAAAAAGTATAGCATTTAGCACTCTACTATGCAAGAGTGCTAATTCATAATCAGAATGCCAGAAATAATGAGGACGCTCGCGATAATATAGCGAGCAATCACCTTCTTTGTGATGCGCTTGCTGTGAACGAATTTCGGGAACACCTTGCCAATAAACACCGTAAAGAAGAAAGAAACAAAGAGATTTGAGACCTTACCAACCGCCGTCATCATAGCAACAATCGGAACGATGAGGAGACCATACTTATATAGGAGTTCGGCGAGGATATGCAATAAGCTATCACAGGCTACCGCGAGAATATTGCGATTACGATTCTTGCTTTTCACAAATACCGTCTTGAGAGCTTTGCGCCAGTGCGGCATACAAATGAAAATGACCACCGCACAAAGAGCGGAACCGAGCTCAAAGAAGAAGAAACTCTTCGCGAATAAGTTAAGATCGGCGGTGTATTCGCGAGCAAAGAATGCATACACGACATCCGACAAAACTGAGAAAAAGGCGCCGGTGAGTGTAATAACAATTACCTTGATATTTGGGTTACTCTGCTCGCTTTTCTTCATGCCGCCAAATACCACTACGGCGATTGCGGCCATGATTAAGAGGAAGCCGAGCCCCTGCGTAACGGAGATTGTTTCACCTAGAATCGACACGCCGAGAGCGAGCGAAATAAGCGGACTGAGCTGGTTAAATATTAATACATCAGCGGCATCTCCAGCCTGGAATGCTTTATAGAAGAAGACCGCGGCTATTACGTTAATTGCACCCGCCAATACAAATCCAAGCGCGGAGCCGAGTGGCAAAACGAGGACGAGGCGCCCAAAGATAGCGAAGACCAAAAGCATGGACACCAAAAAACGCGGAATATACGCGATAATTAAAGCGCCGGCGCGGTTTTTTGGGAAAGCCGTATCAGTCAAATAGTTCTGGATGTAGCTTCCGCTGGTGTAAAAAATTTGCGCCACAATCGGAAAGAATGCCCACAGCATAAGCTAATTATATCAGATTAATTGCGCTCGCGGCGAGCCACCGCAAAAGAAGAAGCGTCGTTATCGAAATCGTCTTTGATTTCGCGATTGAATAAAACCGCAATAAGCGTACTTAGCTCGGCGTATCCGAGTAGTTTTTCGTTGTTATCGATAATCAGGACGTAGTCGGTGTGACTGCGTAGAAAAACGGCAAGAAGCTCCTCGAGCGTATAGTCAATGCGAGCGAATGCAACGTTGTGCTCCATTAACTTTGCGACGGGTTCATTCTTACCAATATGCAAGAGATCGAGTTTGTCGGTGCGAATTAAGCCACAGACTTTGTCGGCACCATTAAGCACCGGGAAAACCGTATCGCCAGTCTTGTAGAGTTTATCGAGCGCGACAGGCGTGAGCGAGTCTTTTTCTTTAACAAACGTAATATCATCGCGCGGCATCATGACAACTGCGGCAGTACGCCCCTTAAAGGACATTGCGCCGGAAATGAGGTTACGGTCTTTGATGCTAAGCGCTTCGCGCGGCGTTCGACGAATAATTTCAACAAGGTCCTTTTCGGATTGCGGGGTGTAGTTTTTGTGCTCTTCCTTAATAGCGTCTTTAAGACGCTTCTCATAGTCGTGTTCGAGTTTTTCTTGCGCCTTCTCACGCGCTTCTTTTCCCTTAGCTATAGGCACTTTGCGGAAATGGTCAACACGCGGGTCGAAGAACGCGACGATTTTGGCCATCACTTTTACAAAAAATGCCTTCATGTTTTCATTATAACATCTGGCTTTTAGAGATGTGCTAAACTAGATTTATGAACAAATTTACAGTAGGAGCGATTATTGCAATCTTGATTGCCTTCGGCGGTCTTTTCTTCTTTGCATCGCTCAATTCAGACAACAAAATTGATTACAGCAAATACGATTCCCACAAGATTATTGAGGCGAGCGAAGACAACGGCAACATCGCCGATCACGTGCGCGGCAAAGCCGATTCCAAAATCGTAGTCGTCGAATACGCCGACTTGCAGTGTCCTGGCTGCGCGAGCATGATGCCAAAAATGAGCAGCCTATACGAAAAATACGGCGATCGCGTCGCATTCGTCTTCCGCAACTACAACCTAAGCTACCATCAAAACGCCCGCGCCGCCTCGGCTGCAGTCGAAGCCGCCAGCTTGCAGGGCTTTTTCTGGGAAATGCTCGAGACGGCCTACGCCAACCAGAGCGACTGGGAGTATATTACTGATACCGCCAAGCGCACCGACGCTTTCGTCAGCCTCTTTGAGCAAGCTAGCGACGGCAAGGGCGACGCCGAAAAGTTTAGAGGCGATTTGACTAACCCGTCCGTCCAAAAGAAGATTGACTTTGATATTGGGCTCGGCAAGCGCGTCGACAAGATTGATGCTACGCCTTCAGTCTTCGTTAATGGCGAGGCAGTCACGATCGACGACGATGCAAAGAACCAGCTCTCCGATAAGATCGATGCCGCCCTCAGAGAAATCGAGCCAGAAACAAAAGAATAATTAGCAATAAAAAATATCCGTTCTCTCACAGACGGATATTTTTGCACTTACATCTCGATATACTCGTTCCAATGAAGTGCGTCCACTTGGAGCGTCCCCTTGCGGTTACGCTTTTTCATGGTTTCTCCTGCTTAGTTATATTGCCCTGCTTCTTCTATTAGTTTTTTGCGCTTGCGCGCGAATCCCCATAAAACTAGCAGAGCCATCGCTCTTTACGACTATATCCCCAAACATGCTGGATTATACACACGTTCCCAGAGCAACGTATCTATTGTAGCAAAGCCTTTTTTGGCTTTCAAGCATAAACTTTGTCTGCCTTATTTCGTTCTGAGGTAGTTCCGAATAATTGCAATTTTCTCTTTGTCTTTCGGCCTTTTGTTCTCTAATATCCAGGTTAAAAAATGCTCTAATGACTCAGTCGGATAACCGTCGACAATCTCTACGTCTTCTTGGTCATATTCAAGAACTGCCACCTCAACGTTATCTGATAATGAATATAAATATGGATACTTTGGTGACTTTTTAAAGGTAAATCGCTCTTCTAACTCTTCGAAATAGTCGGGCCTAATCTCTATATCAATATCATCGGTCGTATTTTTAAGCCCACGAATCAGCATCGAACCACCAGCAATAATACAGTACCGATTCTTGTCTAGCCCTAACGAATCGAGCTTAGCCAAGAACGTTCGCTTATCCATATTTAGCGATTCCTGAGAGCGGCGCGAATACGGTCTTCGACCGGAAGACTTGCGTCAATTCCCTCGAGAGCCTTGGTCGCATCAGCGAGATTGAGACCGAGCGCCATGAGCGCATCGAGCGCCTCGTCATTAGCAGCCGGTTGCTTGGTGACTGGGTCAGATTTGCGACCATAATAGGTCGGGAGACCAACCTTATCACGCAGATCAACAATCACGCGCTCGGCAGACTTTTTACCGACGCCACTGGCTTTTGAAATATAAGCCGAATCTGCATTCGCAATCGCGTTGCGGACTTCTTCTGCCGGAGCGAGGCTCAGGATTGCCATGCCAGCCTTTGGACCGACGCCTTGGACGGAAATAAGAAGCTCAAAGAGCTTTTTCGCAGCAAGACTCGTGAAGCCAAAGAGCTCCTCAGACTGCTCGCGCACATGGTGATAAGTGTAGAGTTTTACCTCGTCATTAAGATTGAGGGCTTCATAATCGATGCCACTGACAGCCACCTCATAGCCAATGCCATTAACGTCAATAATTACAGAGTTGTCGAATTTTTCGGTCAAAATTCCTTTAATATGCGCTATCATGCCTATATTATACCGCAAAACCCCTATAAAACCCTTTTCAAACAGTAAAAAATATGATAAAATGAGGAAAGTTTTTAATATAAAAGGTAAGAATATGTCGTTTGAACTATTGAAAAAAGTGGGTGATGCACAGAAAAAGAAGGCCGTGATTGACGTGCGTTCTGGCGACAC
>JAFYZJ010000041.1 GCA_017548735.1 Candidatus Saccharimonadota bacterium
CAAAGCCGCATTTTGCCGATCCTGAACAACGAAGAAATGGTCGTGGGGTACGAAAAATATTGGCGCGCCAGACGTTTTGTTCAGAAGAAGGGCGCCAAATATCGGCTAGTGTTGTAAATATTACAATATATAATATAGGCTATCTACCACTGTTGGGGCAGCATGTGTTGTAAAAATTACACCAAAAAATGAGCACAAATATTATTGACTTTTTGCTTATAGTTTGATATAGTGGATTCAAGCTTGATAAACACAAAAACAAGCGAAACAAACATAAAAATGGAGTTCAGCGGTGTGATTTGGCGTAGTAATAGCTTATTTCTAGCCATAAATTACAATTAGGAATAAGCTAAGCTCCGCCAAAACTTAACGAGAGTTAAGGAGCGTAGAGCGCGTAAAGAGAAGAAAAGTATTATTAGCACATTGATACCCAAAACAGAATAATACAAAAGATCTTTACAAGGACAATGCCTCTCTATACGAGAGGCGGTCAATCAAGCTATAGACCGACATAAAGATTGTGGCTTTAAGTAATGTATATATTTGCCAGATAATCCTCTCGGTCTCTAGCTTTTAAGAACGTCTTGTCGGGAGGGAACGAGTCTAACTCGTATTAGATTTGAATGTGATATAATTACGCTTATGAATAAGTTACTGCTGATCGTGAGCGTGTTCGCATTTATCGTTCTCCTGATGATGATGTTTTTAACATCTCCGAGCAAGGTAGGTCCCGTAGGTGTTTTAGTATTTTTTACAATATCCTATCTGTTCTTTCTTGGGCTTGCAGTGTTATGCTGCAGGCTATTTTTCTTGTTAAGAGGAAAGCTGAACCGTGCGAAGGTGACTGGCAATATCGAGAAGAAGAGCTTGCGCTATGGCATGGTAATTGCAATCGCCCCTGTAGCTTTACTGATTGCGGGATCGCTGAGTGGCATCACGATTTGGGAAGTGCTGCTTGTCGGTATTTTGGAAATACTTTTGTGTTTTTTGACCTCACGTAATGTGATATAATAATGCTTATGGATAATAACGGAGGTGCCAGCGCTGTTTCTGGTGAGAATGGTCCTATTTTGACGCCTCCGGAAATGGCGCCAAATGGCGAAATTGAGAACTTCGAAGACTTTTTGAATCAGGAAAACATGCCGCCAGCAGGTGAGCGGCCGGTTGAGATGAATGCCGAAGCAGAGGCGGCGGTTGGCGAAATGGCGAGCGAAGCGCAGTCGAGCGCGATGCCGGTGGCGCAGTCAGTATCTACGGACGACGCTGACGAAGAGCCGATGAGTCCAGAGGTGGCGACGCTGCAATCGATTGAAATACAGCGTGATGCCGAAGAGCTTCCGAAAGAGTACGTGAACGGTATTTCTGAGATTATTAAGAAGGATAAGAGTGACCCGCACAAGTTGAGCCTCGATTTGGACATTGCGCGGTGGGACCTAATGAAGAAGGCTTTCGGCCGGAAATTAGGTGATGGTCTAAACGGGACGACGGCGGTATGACAGTTGATCAGTTAATCGGTATCTTGGCGGGAATCGTAGTCCTAATCGTGATTGGCGTGATGGCCTGGAAGATTTTTGCCGGCGTCAAGCGCGACAAGAAGAATTATGCTCGTGCGCTTAAGATGGTGCCGATGTTAATTCATTTGCCGCCAAGCACAGATGACGTCCAGGTGGGCGGCCGCGATGAACGCGACGTGATTGGCGAGCAGCTCTCTGAGGCGCAGGTGATGTATAGTATCATTTCGTCGACAGTATCGAAGGGCTTCAAGGCGAAGCTTTACGGCCAGAAGCATATCAGCTTCGAGATTATCGCCCATGACGGCTTTATCAAGTACTATGCAGTAGTGCCGGCGGTTTTGACGGAGACGATTAAGCAGGCGGTTACGGCATCGTATCCGACGGCACGCCTCGAGGAAGTCGCCGATCCGAACTTCTTTAACGAGATGGGCAAGATTGAGGGCGTCGCTGGTGGCGAATTGCGCTTTAAGGAAGATTTCTGGTATCCGATCGCGAGCTATGAGGACACGAAGCGTGACGCGAGCCTTGGCATTATCAACGCAATGTCGACGACGAAGAAGGGCGACGGTATTGCGATTCAGGTCATGTTCCGTCCGACGGATGGTGGTTGGACAAAAAAGTCGACCGAGCGAGTACAAAATATAAAGGACGGCAAAAAGTCGCGCAAAGCAGCGAACGGCATTAATAGAATCGTGAATGGGATGGGTAATCTCGTGGGCGATATTGCCGAGGCGCTTTGGAAACCGCCTGAGGAACATGAGAAGTTCAAGGCGGAAGAGAAGCAGCTCACGAACCTTCAGATGGAAGAAATCCAGCGCATCGAGGAAAAGACGAAGCATCCTGGCTTTGAGACGTTGATTCGTATTGTGGCGAGCTCGCAGACGAAGGCGCGTTCAGAGGCGCTCCTCAGTAGCGTGGTTTCGGTATTCTCGCAATTTGATTTGCCGCAGTATAACGGCTTTAAATACGACATTCAGAGTAACGCAGAGGAGTTGGCGCGTAATTATATTTTGCGTTGGTTCCCGCAGGATCAATCAAATATGATTCTTAACAGCGTGGAGCTCGCAAGTATTTTCCATTTGCCGAGTCAGAATGCGATTCCGACTAGCCAGGTTGAGCGCCAGGCAGTAAAACAGGTGGATGGCCCAGCGAAGCTTGCCGAGGATGGTATCATCTTGGGCGTGAATGAGTTCCGCGGCGAAAAGAAGATAATTCGTTTGCGCGACAAGGACCGCCGCCGCCATACTTATGCAATTGGTGCTACGGGTTCTGGTAAATCCGTGTTGCTCGAGAATATTGCCTATCAGGATATGTGCGATGGTCGTGGCTTCGCCTTTATTGACCCGCACGGTGATGCAGTCGAGTGGCTCCTCAGTCGCGTGCCGCAAGAGCGCATGGATGACGTGATTCTGTTCGAGCCGGGCAATATGGACAACCCGGTCGGTATGAACATGTTTGAGTTCCAGAGTGAGGACCAGAAGGACTTCATTGTGCAGGAAGGTATTAATATGCTTACCTCGCTGTACGATCCGGGCAACCAGGGCATCTTTGGCCCACGCGCACAGCACATGTTCCGCAATGCGGCGCTTCTCCTCATGAGCGATCCGGCAGGCGGCACCTTTATCGATATTCCGCGCTGCTTTATTGACCCAGAGTTCGTGAAGAGCAAGCTCAAGTATGTCAGAGATAAGACCGTCTATGATTACTGGACGAAAGAGTTCCCAGCATCACAGAAGTCGAGCGACGCTGGCGAGGTGACGAGCTGGTTCGTTTCGAAGTGGGGTCCATTCCTCTCGAATAAGATGATGCGCAATATTCTCGGTCAGACACAGTCAGGCTTTAATATTCGCCAGATTATGGACGAAGGCAAGATTTTGCTCGTGAACCTCTCGAAGGGTAAGACGGGCGAGTTGAACGCGAAGCTTCTCGGTATGATTTTCGTGATGAAGTTCCAGGCCGCGGCAATGAGCCGCCAGGATATCGCCGAGGATGAACGTCGCGACTTCTGTCTCTTCGTGGACGAGTTCCAGAACTTCGCAACAGAGAGCTTTGAGTCGATTCTATCTGAGGCTCGCAAATACCGCTTGAACCTTGTGCTTGCTAACCAGTTCATGACGCAGCTCACAGATAAGATTCGCGAGGCGCTCCTTGGTAACGTTGGTACGATTATGTCTGGTCGTATTGGTGTGACGGATGCAGAGCTGATGGAGAAGGCTTTCTCGCCGGTATTCAACGCCGAGGATCTTCACAAGCAGCCGAACTTTAGTTGGATTGCGACGGTGATGATGTTTGATATGCCAACGGCGCCATTTACACTCAAGTCTTTGCCTCCGATGGGCGAGGACAACGATGAGTTGATGGTGCGTATGAAGGCTTATGCGCTCTCGAAGTATGGTCGCCCACGTGCAGAGGTGGAGGCTGAGATTGACGCGCGCCTAGCGGTGACAACAAAGAAGCCGGCAGCGCCTGCGCCTGCAGCTCCGGCGGTTGGTGGAGCAGCGGCTGCAGTGGCGGCAAAACCTGAACCACAGAAGAATTTCTTGGATGCATGGTTAGATAAGAAGAGCGCTCTTGAGACGAAGGCAAAGGAAGAGGCAAGGCAAGCAGTAGAAGCGAAGCCAGCAGTGTCTGCGGCTCCAGTGGCAGCCGATGTGAAGCCCGTAGAGAAGAGTAAGGTGATGAACGCGCTCGAGAATGACGGTGATGGCTCGAACTGGGTCGCAACGGCCGTAAAGAATGTCGAGGCGGCGCCAGAACAGGCAGCACCAGTGGCGGCGCCAGTGGTAGACGATAAGTTTGCGGAGGGTGTAAAGATTAAACATGATCGTGCGGCGGCGCCTGCAGCTCCGGCAACTAATAATAATAGTGATTCTAACGCAGCTACCGAAACGGTGGCGGCGGACGGCACAACGGTCAAACAAGACGAAGACGGCGTAACGTTGCGGTGGAGATAGGCTCAAACTTTCTTTGGAAAGAAAGTTTGGAAAAGAAACCCGGAACGAAAAGAAATCCACGCACATGTCGCGGATTTCTTTTTATTTATAAAGACGGGTATGTTTGTGGTTTTGCGAGCAGAAGGGCCTTAGACGCGATTTTAAGGGCCTTAGGCTTGATTTTTGGGGGTGAGTTGTGCTAAAATAGTTATGTTATATAAAAAAGTTGAGGTAAAGGTAAAATGGCTGCAGCAGCTAAGAAGTCCGGTGGGGCCGACGAAGAGTACAATGCGTCCGAAATTCAGGTTTTGGAAGGTCTCGAGCCAGTGCGCAAGCGCCCTGGTATGTATATCGGCTCAACTGGTTTTGATGGCCTTCATCACCTTATCAAGGAGATTGCAGACAACTCCATCGATGAGGCGATTGCTGGTTTTGCTACCCACGTTAAGGTTACGCTCCTTACCGACGGTGGCTGCCGCGTCGAAGATGACGGTCGTGGTATCCCTGTAGATATCCACCCAAAAACAAAATTATCAACCCTAGAAACAGTGTTAACGGTCCTTCACGCCGGCGGTAAGTTCGGTGGTGGCGGCTACAAGGTTTCATCTGGTCTTCACGGTGTTGGTTCTTCGGTCGTGAACGCGCTTTCGACGCACATGATTGCCGAGGTCTACCGCGATGGCAAGATTAATCACATCGAATTCGACACTGGTAAAACTGTTAAACCGATTGAGGTGACGGGCAAGACGGACAAGCAAGGTACGATGATTACCTTCTATCCAGATCCGGCCATCTTTAAGGAAACGACGACCTTCGATTATGACTGGGTAGTGAACTATCTTCGCCACCAGGCATATCTTACGAAGGGCATCCTTACCTCCGTTCACGATGAACGCACAGGCAAGAGCGACTCCTTCTACTTTGAAGGTGGTATCAAGAGCTACGTTCGCCGCTTGAATGAGGGCAAGGAAGTGGTTTCTGACGACATCTTCTACGTCGAAAAACAAGTTGAAGATAGTGGCGTCGAAATCGCCGTACAATATAATGATTCGTTCTCGGAAACGATGCGCCCATTCGCAAACAACGTGTTGACCCCAGATGGTGGTACGCATGTCGTTGGTTTCCGTACGGCAATGAACCGTGTTATTAATGATTACGCTCGTAAGAACGGTCTTCTCAAGGAAAAGGAAGACAATCTTACTGGTGATGATATTAAGGAAGGTCTCACCGCGGTTATCTTGGTGAAGCTTCCAGACCCACAGTTTGAAGGCCAGACCAAGAACAAGCTTGGTAACCCAGAGGTCCGTGGTTATGTCGATAAGGTGACGAGCGAATATTTCGCTTACTACCTTGAAGAGCATCCAGATATCGCAAAGAAGATTGTTCAGAAGGCAACGCTCGCCGCACGCGCCCGCAAGGCTGCACGCGCTGCTCGCGATAACGTTATCCGTAAGGGTGCGTTCGAAGGTCTCAACCTTCCATCGAAGTTGGCTGACTGTTCTTCGCGCGATCGTACCGAGTGTGAGCTCTTTATCGTAGAGGGTAACTCCGCTGCTGGTTCTGCAAAGGAAGGTCGCGATTCGAAGATTCAGGCAATCTTGCCGCTTCGTGGTAAGGTGCTTAACACCGAGCGCGCGCGTCTTGATAAGATGTTCGCAAACGCCGAGATTGTTTCGCTTATCAAGGCACTTGGCGTCGGTATCGGTGATACCTTTGATATTAATGGTCTGCGCTATTACAAGATTGTGTTCATGACGGATGCGGATGTCGATGGTGCACATATCTCAACTTTGTTACTTACTTTCTTCTTCCGCTACATGCCAGAGGTGATTAAGGCTGGCCACGTTTACTTGGCGAAGCCACCTCTATTCGGTTTGATTAAAGGTACGGGCAATACTCGTAAGATTGAATATATCTATAACGAGGAAGCGCTCGAACAGACCTTGGCAAAGAAAATCGAAGAGCGCAAAGCTGCTGGTACGAAGATTAACCCAGACGACGAACGCTTCAAGCAAGCTGGCTACACTGCACAGCAGCGCTTCAAAGGTCTTGGTGAGATGGACGCAGCCCAGCTCTGGGAGACCACGATGAACCCAGCAAACCGTACGCTTATCCGTGTGAATATTGAGGATGCCGAGAAGGCAGACGAGTTCGCTGCAAAGGGCTTTGTGATAGAGAAACGCCAGGAATTCTGGCTGGATGAAAAAGATAAAGAAAACGGAGAGGTTGATAAATCTCACATCCAGACCTATTACGACGGGGGCATCCCCGTAAAATCTCCCGAGGAGATTGAACGTGAAAAGAAACGCCTGGAAGAGGAAAACAGACCGAGACTGGATCCGATTGACGGCTCCGGCTCCGTAAAGAAGGTCATCGACGGAGGTGACCGTTCAAGTGACGGGAGTGATTCAGAAGTGGTGGTGGTAGAAGACGAAGCTACTTCTGACGTCGACAAGGGCGACGACGATTTTGTTTTTGAAGAAACAGTGGTAGAGTCAGCAGAGTCCATAGAAACACAGGAGATTCCTG
>JAFYZJ010000042.1 GCA_017548735.1 Candidatus Saccharimonadota bacterium
ATCATATTTATCGAGCGGGTGCGCAGAAATATAGAGACCCATCAAATCACGCTCCCACATCAGCTGCTCTTTTTCGGTATACTTCGTTGGCGCCGGCGTAATTTCTACTTCTGGCACCTCTGCGGCCGCACCCATCGCACCAAACAAATCCGTCTGGCCAGACGCCGCATCCTTCTGCATCTTGTTACCATAAGCCTGAATCTTATCAAGGTTGAATAACAAATCTGAGCGGTCGCCAAAACTGTCAAACACACCAGTCTTAATCGCCGATTCCCAAGATTTCTTGTTGAACTTAGTCGCGTTTACGCGCTTTGCGAAATCACAAACCGACTTAAACGGACCGTTCTTGTCGCGCTCATCAATAACTTCCTCAGCGAGCGCCTTGCCCATACCCTTAATCGCAGCGAGACCAAAGCGAATCTTCTTTTCTTTACCGACTGTAGCGAAGTCCGCATAAGACTCGTTAATATCTGGGCCAAGCACCGGAATGCCCATGCGCTTACACTCAGTCATCTCAATCGCGAGACGATCCGTCCAGCGCATATCCGCGGTCATAAGCGCCGCCATAAAGGCGTCAGGATAATAAGTCTTGAGATACGCCGTCCAATAGGCGACCAAAGCATAACATGCGGCGTGGGACTTGTTGAAACAGTAGTTCGCGAAGTCGAGCAACTGGCTCCAGAACGTCTCTGCGATTTCTTCCGTTGCCCCGCCAACTTTCACCGCACCTTCGATAAAGAGCGGCTTCATTTTGTTCATGAGGTCAACTTTCTTCTTACCCACGGCCTTACGCAAAGTATCCGCCTGACCGCCCGTGAAGCCACACCATTCCTTGGACGCCTGCATGAACTGCTCCTGATAAATCAAAATACCGTAAGTATTCTTGAGCGAGTTCTCAAGCCCTGGGTGCAAATAAGTAATCGGCTCTTCCCCGTGTTTGCGCTTGATGAAGCTCTCAATGAACTGCATCGGGCCCGGACGATAAAGTGCGTTCATAGCGATAAGATCATCAAATGCCGTCGGCTGAAGCTCACGTAAATAACGCTTCATGCCCGCAGATTCAAACTGGAACACGCCAGTCGTATCGCCGCGACGGAACAACGCATACACGTTATCGTCATCAAGCGGAATCTTGTTCATATCAATCGTCTTGCCATGCACCTTCTTGATAATGCGCAAGGTTTGCTGAATCACCGATAGGTTTGATAGACCCAAAAAGTCCATCTTGAGAAGGCCGAGCTCCTCAACCTGCGGACCAGGATACTGCGTCGCAAGTGGGCCTTTGGCCGAAACTTCTAGCGGCATGAACTTCACGAGATCATCTGGTGCAATCACCACGCCGCAAGCATGGACACCGTGCGAACGAATTGTCCCCTCAAGGCGCATTGCGAGGTCAATCACCTCTTTTACGGTTGGGTTTGTTTCATATTCTTTCTTCAAATCTGGCTCGTTAACGATAGCATCTTTCAGCTTCACATGATGGCCCATCACTGGATCCGGCACGAGCTTTGCAATCCTATCCGCCTCCGCATAAGGCACATCCAATACGCGCGCCACATCACGCACGGCGTTCTTCGCCATCATCTTACCAAAGGTTACGATGTTACTCACGCGACCCTTGCCATACTTCTGCGTACAGTATTCAATCACCTCATCGCGACGGTTATCCTGAATATCGGTATCAATATCCGGCATCGAGATACGGTCTGGGTTCAAGAAGCGCTCAAAGAGAAGATCGTACTTCAACGGGTCCAAATCAGTAATATGAATTGCGTACGCAAGGAGCGAACCTGCCGCCGAACCACGGCCTGGACCATAAATAATACCTTGGTTTTTACCCCAGTTAATGAAGTCTTGCACAATCAAGAAGTAACCGTTGTAGCCCATGTTATCGACGGTCTTGAGCTCAAAGTCGATGCGCTCAAGAATTTCCTTCGAAAGCACCTTGCGAATCTCCGGAATCGTCGCTTTCTCGGCTTCTTCCTTCGTCATATAACCATAACGCTCAGCAAGACCTCTAAAAACCAATTTATCGAGATATTCCTTCTCCGTCTCGCCGGTTTCAATTGGGAATTTCGGAATCAAAATGCGACCAAGATCAATCGTCACATTACAGCTCTCGGCAATCTTCTTCGTATTGAGAATCGCCTCCGGGCAAGTCTTCTGCCAACGCGGGATCAATTCATCCGGCGTAATCACGTGCAGTTGGAAATCCTTGAGCGTCATGCGCTTTTCGTCTTGGATACGCGAGCCAGTACCAATACACAAAAGCACCTCGTGCGCGTCCTGGTCCTCATGCTTGATATAGTGCGCGTCGCAAGTCACCACGAGCGGCAAATCAAACTCTTTCGAGAACTCCATCAACTGCTTGTTAATCTTGTTCTGAACATCCCAATGCGTTGGCGAATCTGGGTGACCATGGTCCTGCATCTCGAGGTAGAAACGCCCCTTAAAGGTCTCCGAATACCACTTAATCAATTCCCTAGCGCGATCCAAATCATCGTTGCGAATTGCCATTGATATTTCCGAACCAGCGCAACCCGAAAGACATATAATGCCCTCGTTATACTCCTCCATTACACGGTGATCGATACGCGGCTTATAATATTTGCCGTCCGTCTCAGCAATTGTCATCATGCGGCAAAGGTTTTCAAAACCCTGATTCGTCTGCGCAAGCAAAGTAATGTGGAAGCGCTCCTTGTCGTAAGCCGGATCGCGGTCCTCGAGTTTACGTGCTGCCACGTAGGCCTCAAGACCCAAAATCGGCTTAATACCGGCGTCATTCGCCATCTTGTATAGCTCAATCAAGCCCGACATTGTACCGTGGTCCGTTACAGCCACCGCTTCCATGCCGGTTTCCTTCACGAGGTTTACCAGCTCATCGACCTTCGTCAAACCATCCAAAAGCGAATAGTGCGTATGATTATGCAAGTGCACAAAATCACTCGGTTTTAGCTGAATTTCCTCTTTTGCCATGTCTTTATTTTATCACGAAAGACAATCAATCTGACTAACCGCCGTTAGCTGGGCCAATCGTTGGGCGCACAACATCGGCCGGGATACCGTCAAACGCTCCCGTAGTCCTTGGCGTCGTCGTCAAAGTCATTTCGTCAGTTTTACGAGCAAAACGTCACGCTTGTGACGCGAATCTTTATCGCAGGTAGATAAAAGCACCAACTTCGCACCAGACGCCTTATTTTCCGCATCCGCGCTCAGATACATTGCGCTCTTCTTGAAGGTATTCCAAGCCGCCGACGCGTTCCCCTTGTAGGTGTTGATATTATAAATATCCGTTTCTCCGAGATTCAGCACCGCAAAACCCAACACTTCCATCTTGTATTTGCCCTGCTCCGTGTAAAGCGTGCCGCTCATATGGTGGTCAAAATACGCCTTATCCGCAAAACGCGTAATATCCGAGAACATAATGCTATCCTTCATTCTGTGTCCATAAATGACCGTGAATGGATCTGTTATTTTGTTGTTTCTATAGTCAACAAAAGGCGTCCCGGCCGTTGCAAAGTCCCCTTTATAGTCGCGCGCAAGATACTTCTCGTTATTCTTCGCCTGCACTACCGGATAATCAATCGCCGTGCCATCCAACTTCAGCCACCCGACTATTTCCGAATTCAGCTTCTTTAGCTCATCGAGCGAGAAATCGTCGCTATCGGTCGTAATGCCGGACTTCGTCGCTACCTCTATAATCTCATCATCGAGCTTGCCACTGTCATTCACATTCTGTGCATCATAAAAAGCATATATACCAACAAAAAGCAGCCACAAAAACAGCGCCATCGTCGCGAGTTCGATGAATTTTTCCAAAAAGCTACGTACGGCCGAACAAATTTTTGTGTTTTTCATTGATATATCAGTTTTAAATGTTGCGAACCTTGAGGGTGCTAATCGCTTTACCCTTCAAATCTTTCTCTTCAATCGCACCGAATTTGCGCGAATCATCATCGCAATCGTAGTTGTCGTTCAAGAGGAAGTAGCGCCCCGACGGCACGCGATACGGAAAGCTACTCTTCACCTGCAAATATGCCTCTTCGTCGCTAACGTCAACAATTGCGCGGTCGCTCTCGATCACGCCATTAACCGTTAAATAGCCATCCTCATTCAGGTCAACTACCTGGTCTGGCAAAGCCAAGATGCGAGAGAATTCCGTCTTTCCGTCCTTCTCGAACAGAACGACGTCTTCGTTAGTATAGCTATTCCAAAGCCTCGAGAAAAGCACTAGCTCTCCGTCCTTTAGGTTCGGGTTCATCGCCACACCCACGTTGCGCCCAACGCCAAACACGACGAAGAACAGAATAAATATAGCAAAAAGCAGGAATGCAAACTTTCCAAGCAGCTTCAGCCACGGCTGGAACTTCTCAGGTATCTGCACTCCTGTTAGTTCTTTCATTAGGCGTTTTTCTTTGCCTTGCTAGAGACATAGATTGCACCAGCGCCAGCGAGAGC
>JAFYZJ010000043.1 GCA_017548735.1 Candidatus Saccharimonadota bacterium
CTTGGCGAAGGCCCAATCTGCAAGATATTTTAGCATAAAAATGGGCTATAATAAAGTCAATGATAGATACAGACAAGCCCTACGTGCCACCGGAAAAATATCGACCAAAACCATTCAATCCGAACAAAAAGCCCGAAAAAGTAAAAGGCTTCACGGTTGTCAGTTTCTTTGTTCTGCTAGGCGTTTTCCTTGCAAAATATTTTCTCGATTTTCACCTGCTGCCGGCCCTCTTTCCAGGCATCTATCCATTTAGCGCACTCGCAATCGTCATCTGGATCGTCGAGACAATCCTCGTCTCCGTAATCTCCATCAAATTTATCAGCGGTTTCGGCTATTTCTACATTCCGGCCTGCTTAGTCTACGCCATCGCCGTCGCAATCGCACCAAACGGCCTCTTCGGCTTTGGCGACACTATACCGGCAATCGTCGGCGGTTTAATCGCCTACATCCTAACGCGCCTAATCCAGCGCATCGTCCTTTGGGTCTTCATCGGCTTAGCATTTATTACCATGTAGATGGTATAATTATATGGCTATGACAAATTCACTTTTATCTACTCATGGCCTAAAGAAGGTTTACGGTAAGCGCGACACCGTTTTCGAAGCGCTCAAGGGCATCGATATCAATATCAATGCCGGCGAGTCTGTCGCAATTATCGGTAAATCAGGTTCGGGCAAATCGACCCTCATGCACCTGCTCGCCCTCCTCGACAAACCTTCCGCAGGCGAAATTCGCCTTAACGGCAAAAATACCAGTAAACTTAAAAACCGCAAGCTCAACCGCCTCCGCAACAAGGAGTTCGGCTTCGTGTTTCAGAGCTTCTTCATGAACGCGAATGACAGCGTTTTAAACAACGTCATTTTACCGCTCAAGATTGCCGGCATCGGCCGCCGCGAACGCCGTCGCCGCGCCATGGAAGCCCTCAAGGTCGTCGAGCTTGACGATAAATTCAAGAATAAGGCCAAGGACCTTTCCGGCGGCCAGAAGCAGCGTGTCTGTATTGCGCGCGCCATCGTCAACAACCCGAAGGTTATCTTCGCCGACGAGCCGACCGGCAACCTCGATTCCGCCACGGGTGAGAAAATCGAGAAACTACTCTTCGATTTGAACCGCGAAAAGGGAATTACGCTCATTGTCGTCACACACGACGAGGAGCTCGCCCAAAAGTGCAAGCGCCAAATCCGCATCGCCGACGGCCTCGTTGTCGCAGATGAGAAAACCAAGAAAGGAGCCAAGAAATGAAAGTTGTAGATATTTTCCGCGACGCGAATGCCAACCTTTGGCGCAGTAAGCTCCGCAGTAGCCTCACGATTCTCGCGATCTTCGTCGGTAGCTTTACGATTATCCTAAACTCCGCCATTAACGCCGGTGTGAACGACTGGATGAACAAGCAGATCGAAAACATGGGCGGTGAAGGCTATCTCGAAATGATGCCAACCGAAGCCTATGACACGCTCACAAACATGATGGGCAACAACGGCCCGCAAGAATACACCGAGGACAAAGACAACGCCAATGCTTCGACCTACATCAAGGACGAGCAGATTGAAGCCGCCAAGAAAATTGACGGTATCAAGGTCTTTAATGCTTTGCCAAATTCTTCGGCCGATTACATCACGAGCAAGAAAACCGACAAGCGCTATCGCATCAACCTAAACCTCGTCGTCGAGGGCATTACCTTCGATATGAGCAACGGCGTTTCGCCAAACACCGACAAAAACGCCGGCTACGAAATCGCCATTAACGAAGATATCGCGAAAGCACTCGGCTATGAAAATGTCGCCGATATCGTCGACCAGACCGTTCAGATTGCCGTTCCAAGCAACCTCAAATGCTATACAGCCATCAAACGCAGCGAATGCCAAACCATTCTTGACGTTAAGGTTTCCGGCACCCAGGCCCCGGGTATCCTTTCGATGGGCGGTAGCCGCGCTAACCTCGCGCTCTGGACCCGCGTCAACGAGATTAACTACGAAGGTATGCCAGCCGAAACTAATCGTAGCTATCAAGCAACCGCCGATGTCGACCCAGACAAGATTGACAGCGTAAAAGCCGAACTCGAAAAAATCGGCCTTAAAGCCATGTCTGTCGATGACGAAGTCGGTATGTTCAAAGTTTTCTTTGACGCTATTCTTATCGTCTTCAATATCTTTGGCGGCATCGCACTCGTTGCAGCCTCCATCGGTATCATTAATACGCTCTTCATGTCCGTTCAAGAACGCACTAAGGAAATTGGCCTCGATAAAGCACTCGGCATGAGCAATGGTAAAGTCTTCTTAAGCTTCTCGGCCGAGGCAATCATGCTCGGCTTCTGGGGTTCACTCTTCGGTATCGTTGTCTCGATGATTGTCGGCAACATCGCCAATGTCGTCGCACTCGAAACCTTCCTCAAAGACTTCCCAACCTTCCATCTCACAATCTTTGAGCCGCTCACGATGATTTCGATCGCGTTCATCATCATGTTCATCGCCTTCCTCGCCGGCACTTTGCCAGCACGCAGAGCATCAAAGAAAAATCCAATCGACGCATTGCGCTACGAATAAAAGAGCAAAAAATAAAGCCCTCCGTTTCTATGGAGGGCTTTTTGTTGCTTAGGCCTGAGGCAATATGGAAATGATTCCAAACGTGCCTGTAGTGTACAATGCTTTTCCGACTATGATGCAGAAAACGATGCTTACAACTATGCACGCGTAGTAGAGAATCATCATCATCCACAGCAATTTATACCTAACGCTTTCTTTGATTGTTTCGGACAGCGAGATTTTATTCATCGCAATACCTCCCAAACAAGCGAAGAGAGCAACGCTAGCAAGAATACTAATGATAGTAATGATGATAGCGAGTACATGCTGACCAGCAACGGTTTGAACGAACAATTCCATATATTTCACCTCCCCTGAAAAATACTGGATATATCTTAGTATTATATCACACTTATGCTAAAAAGTCAATTTAAGCGATCTTTTGGCGCTTTTTCGAAATAATATTCGTCACAATTACAATCGCGACCGTGAAGCCAACCAGGATAATCATATTGAGGATAATTGGCCATAGCGACGCGAAGTCAAAGCTCTCCAAATTCATCACGCGATTGTTCGTATCGATATAGTAATAACTTGGCAAAACATGCGCAAAAGCGAGCACTGAATCCGGCAAATATTCGGCCGGCACAAAAGCGCCGCAGAGGAAGCTCGAGCCGAGCGCCACGACATTCATAAGGCCATTCACGGCGCCTTGGCTTGAAACGAGCTGACTAATCAAGAACGCAATCGTCGTTGCCATCCCGCAGAAAATTAGCGCGTTCACGGCATAGACTAGGCCATAGAGACTAAACATTACGTCTAGACCCACTACAATGCCGCTGAGCGCCACATAGAAGGCCCAGACGGCAAGTGCATACAAGCAGCAGTTCTTTAGCAGTACGCCATTCATTTTCTTGAGTTCGATACTACTAACTAAATTGCGTTTGCGAATTGAAAGACGATTAAACGAAATCATGATGAGACAAATAATTGTAATCACGCAGGCAAGAATCGTGTAATTCGCAAAACTAAAATAACGCGTCGCTTTTGAATATTTCGCGGAATCAACCTTCGACTTAATCTCGACTTTCGTTTCTTTTTCGAGCGTAGTCGCGATGCGTTTTGCTAATTCTTCTTCACTCAAATGGAGCTTCGAATATGCCGTCGCCGTCGTTAAATAGCGACTCACGACCACCTTGCCAAGCTCCGCAGCATAACCAGAAGAGCTGCGCATTTTGATTTCTGGCTCGTAGCCAAAAGTAATATCCTGGTGGAAGTTCTTCGGAATTTCAATCGCCAAAACGACCTGGTCATAGAACAACGCATCTTTAAGACGATCATCATCTTCATAGCCAGATTTAATCTCAGCATTCTTTTCGAGGTAATCCACGAAGCTCTTCGTCATACCGACGTTCTCGTCGTGATTGAAAACGACAATCGGAGGCTTGAGTGCTTCGTACTCAACCGAAGTATTACTGGCCGACATATTCATCGTGCCAAACATCACCAAAATCACGGTATACATAATAATCGTACCGATATTCTTCAACGCAATTTTCCAAAACGCTCTAGATACTGTCATAACGCGCCTTTCTGAGATTACGCACCGATAGCGCAAAAAATATTGCCGCTACCGCTAGTAAACTAAATAGGTTTACGAAGTAGCGTGCCGGATCGTCATAGTAATAAAGCGAATAATAACCGTCCGTAATCATGCCGACTGGGCTAATTTTATTAATAAGCGGACACATTTCATCAAAGATAATCTTCATGCCGCCGAACATACCGGCAAACAAACAACCAACCATCGTCACAATTACAACGATGACATTCTTGGCCGATTCATTAGTCTTAAAAGTCACGGACAATAACATACCGAGCATCATTGCTGCGAGCGCACCAGCGGCAGATAGGAGCATGATCAGACCGATGTTACCGCCAAACTCAACGCCAAGAATAAAACGCATAAATGCTATCAGCGCGATTAGCGAGAAGAGCAACATTACATAACCGGCCGCAAGGCTACTAATTAGCATCGTGCTTTTGCGCGTCGGCGCAATCGCCACGCGCTTACCGCGGTTTGACAAATTTGGCAAACAACGATTCGTCAGCTCCACGCTCAA
>JAFYZJ010000044.1 GCA_017548735.1 Candidatus Saccharimonadota bacterium
GTTTATTAGATTTCATCTCCTCTTATTTTACCATTTTTAACGCTACTTAGCACCTGTCTCGCGCCCTTCATTATGTCGAAAAAGTGACATGTGATAATATATAACAATATGGGCAAAAATTTAGTTATCGTAGAGTCTCCTGCAAAAGCACACACCAACGAGAAATACCTCGGTGCAGATTTTACCGTACTTGCATCAGTAGGACACATCCGTAAAGACACGAAGGTCGACAAGAATACTTTTGATGTCACTTACGAAGTAGACCCAGGCCACAAGAGTATTATTGCCGATCTTAAGAAAGCCGCTGGTACAGCTGACAAAATCTGGCTCGCAACGGATGAAGACCGCGAGGGAGAAGCGATTTCTTGGCATCTTTGCGAGGTTTTAGGCCTTCCGAAAGACACCGCCCGTATCACTTTCCACGAAATTACCAAGCCAGCACTCGAGGCTGCCATCCAGGCGCCACGCACCGTCGATATGGACATGGTTTCTAGCCAGCAGGCCCGCCAAACCCTCGATATGCTCGTCGGTTTCGATCTATCCGGCGTCGTACGTAAAAAAGTCCCAGGCGCCATTTCCGCCGGCCGCGTCCAGAGCCCAGCCCTCCGCCTTATCGTCGAACGCGAACAAGCGATTGAAAAATTTGCTAGTAAATATACTTATAAAGTATCTGGCGATTTTGGCTTTGCCGCCAACCTCGATCACGATTTTGATAGCGAAGAGGACGTAAAAGCCTTCCTAAACAAGCTCATAGGCGCCGAATACTCCGTCAATGCCGTCGAGACCGCTCCTAGCGAACGCAAGCCGCAGCCGCCGTTCACAACCGCTTCGATGCAGATCGAGGCGAACTCCAAGCTCGGTTATAGCACCAAGGTCACTATGAATGCCGCCCAGGCTCTCTACCAGGCTGGCCATATTACTTATCATCGTACGGACAGCCTCAATCTCAGCAAACAGGCTATTGCTAGCATCGCTGGCTACGTCGAATCGAATTTCGGCAAAAACTACGTCAAAGTTCGCAACTTTAAGACCAAAGACGCCAGCGCCCAGGAAGCTCACGAAGCAATCCGCCCAACTCATATCGAAGTGGAAATTGCCGGTAAAAACGAATACGAAAAGCGTCTTTATGCCTTGATTCGTGCTCGCGCACTCGCCACCCAGATGGCCGACGCCAAACTCGAAAAAACCACAATCAAAGTCACCACACCAACCGAATATTTCTTTGAAGGAAAGGGCGAAGTCGTCACTTTTGATGGCTTCCTCAAGGTTTATGGCCGCATTAAAGATAACGAATTGCCAAAGCTTGCCGTCGGCGACAAATTAACCGCCGCCGCAATTATTGCAAAGCAAAATTACGCCAAGCCGCCAGCTCGCTATACTGAAGGTTCGCTTGTCAAGAAGCTCGAGGAGCTTGGTATTGGCCGCCCATCCACTTACGCCACGATTATGACCGCCATTCAGGCCCGCGGTTACGTCGAAAAGGGCGAAAGTGAAGGCGAGGAACGCCAGGTAACCCAGTTCAAGCTCGAAAATAACCAGATTTCCGAAGAAAAAGTCACTGAGAAATTCGGCGCAAATAAGGGCAAGCTCATGCCAACCCCAATCGGCGAGCTCATTGCCGGCTTCCTCGTCGACCACTTCAAGAATATTGTTGACTATAAATTTACTGCTAATATCGAAAAAGATCTCGACCTTATCGCCGACGCCAAACTCGACCGCGTCAAGATGCTCCGCGACTTCTATGGCCCTTTTAATAGCGACGTGCTCGCAAGCGAGGGAATTGAGCGCTACAATAACGCTCGCGTCCTCGGTCACGACCCAGAAACCGGCAAAACCATCTATGCTAAGGTCGGCAAGAACGGCGGTTTCATTCAGCTCGGCGAAAACGAAAAAGAAACCGGTGAGAAACCACGCTTTGCACCATTACCAAAGCGCAAATCCGTCAAAACTGTCACGCTCGAACAGGCACTCAAGCAACTCGCGCTGCCAGTATTGCCACGCAGCCTCGGTACTACCAAAGATGGCGCCGAAATTATCGCTGCCTCTGGCCCATTTGGCCCATACCTCAAAGCTGGTAAATATAATATTCCGCTCAAAGACCACGATCCATATACGATTACACTTGAAGAAGCTGAACCACTCTACGAAGCAAAACGCGATTCTTATATCGCTGACTGGGGCGAAATCCAGATTATTAACGGTGCTTACGGCCCATACGTAAAGGGTCCAGGCCGCCGCAACTTCGCTCGTATCCCTAAAGACGTCGATCCAAAGACTGTCACTAAAGAGCAGGCTGAGGAATATCTCGCCAATAAACCAAAGAAAACTACCCGCCGCCCAGCCAAACGCACGCGCAAGACAACCAAGAAATAACTTGCACTATATTATTATTTAGTATATAATCTCGCTAATCATCCTTCGGGATGTGAAGATATATGGTTGTTCGGGGCGGAGCCAGGCAAGAACTCTCAAACATTCATACAGCCTACACCAAGCCAGCCGCCCCGTTCAACTGTATATTGCTCATTATAAAGGAGGTGATCGTATAGGTTAGATAAGCAGTGTCTCTCAAGCCCAAATTACTAAACATCACCAACACAATTTAATAGGCAGGGGTCCCGGGGCAGGGATCCCTCTTTTTATTCCCCGCATACAGCGACACAAAAATAAGCATAAGCACAATGGCCAGACAACAATTCGCTTGCGTTTAAAACTTTTAAAAACTTTTTTTTAATTTTCGTAAAAATTCTGCTATAATAATCACTAAGTGAAGTAAATTTGCTTGTTGACAACATTATAAAATAGTGTTAAAATTTTAAAAAATAAGATATAGACCCGCAGGGTTTTTGCGGGTTGACATAATACCAAATAGACGGAAAGGTAAGAAAACGGCAGCATTATGAACAATGCGGAAACGATTGCAAAGGCAATCACTAACAGTCTAAATATCATCGAACAAGAGCGCGAAAGAGAAATCATCTCGCGCAGGTTTGGGCTCAACGGCCATAAAGAAACCCTTGAACAAATCGGAGAAATGTTATCTATTACAAGGGAGCGTGTTCGCCAACTCGAAAAGGCAATTCTTATCCGTCTTAGAATTGCTGCTGAAGAAGGCAAAATCAACGATCTCGCCGCAGCAGAAAAACTTATCATCCGTAATCTTACCGAAATGGGCCGCGTCGCACGCATTGGCGACCTCGCCGCAAAAATCCTAGGCAAAGAGCCTACTGCAACACAAAAAGCAGAATTTAGCTTCCTTGGTGAAATTTCACCAGCTCTTAGTATCGTTTCAGAAAATGATAAATATTATACTGCCGTCGGCATCGCCGAATACGGTAGCGAAAAAGATATCCGCAACAAGACCGACGAAATCGTCAGTATCATCAAGACTAACAAGGCTCCAATGACGGTCGACGATCTCGACAGCAAGCTCGACTACGAACACCCAAGCCATATCGAAGCAATCGCTCGCGTCAGCAAGCTCCTCTCGACCCTCAACGGTCAGTGGGGTCTCGCCAAGTGGCCAACCGTAAACCCAAAGAACATTCGCGATAAAATCTTCGTCGTTCTCGAAGAAAAGAAAGAGCCAATGCACTTCAACGATATCGCAAAGGCAATCACTTCTTCCGACTTCAAGCGCAAAGACGTTACCGTTCAGGCAATCCACAACGAGCTCATCAAAGATTCTCGCTTCGTGCTTATCGGACGCGGCATCTACGCACTCGACAGCTGGGGCTTCAGCAAGGGTACCGTCGCTGATGTCATCAGCCAGATCCTCGCAATGGCCGGCGACGAAGGCCTTAGCCGCAAAGAAATCGTCAAGCAGGTTTTGAAGGCTCGCAAGGTCAAAGAGACGACCGTTCTCCTCAATCTTCAGAACAAGTCTCTCTACACCCGCGTCGGTAAAGACCACTACAAACTAGCTTAAACAAACCCGAAAGAATGGCCCGAAAGGCCATTTTTTCATGTTAAACTAAGTATAAGTTAAACATAAGCAAGGAGTTTTATCTCATGCAAGAAGCAAAACCTAAAAATGCGAACAAAGGTCTCTTGATTGGTATCATCTGCGGCATCGCAGCCACCATCGCCATTGTCGTCGTTATTATCATCCTCCTTCTCACGGGCGGCAAAGCTGACCTTATTGGCACCTGGAAGCTCGTCAATATGAAGGAAGGCGACAAGGAATACGACGTCGAAAAACTCGAGAAATTCGGCTACGAAGGCAAGATGGTCTTCAAAGAAGACGGCACTGGCACCCTCAAGATGAGCGGCACCGGCACCAAGACCTTCGAATACGACAAGGAAAAGATGACAGCTACGGTCGACGGCGACGCTGCGGACCTCAAGGTTAGCGGTAACAAACTCACGATTGAGTCCGATTCCGTTACGATGACCTTCGAAAAACAATAGTCATCAACAAAAATCTCCCCATAACGGGGAGATTTTTTATTTGTCGTAAATCGCTTCGAGTTTTTTGACAGTGTTCTTGACGTCAAACTCTTTCATGCGCGGATCCTTAATCGCCGCGCCGCGGTCTTCCACTGGTTTAATTGCGCTCAACCAATCGCCATCGAGCGGGATAAATTCCGTCGAATCAATTAGCTTCGTTTCGGCCGGCACTTTGTCGCTAAATAAGCACTTCATACCGCTCGCTTGCGCCTCAATACCAACATTCGGCACGCCTTCGAACAAGGAAGGAAGAAGGAAAATGTCCGCCATCATATAATAACGCTCGATTCCGCTCTGCGAAGGCATCAAAAGCACCTTCTCGCCCAGGCGTTCACCAGCAATCTTATCTTCAATTGCTTTCTTGAGCGAACCGTCACCGATAATAATCAAGTATGCATTTTTATGCTTGCGCGAATAATCGCCAAAGATATCAATCAAGCGTTCTTGATTCTTTACTGCCTCGAGGCGACCAATATGGAGCAGAATAATCGCATCGTCATCAAAACCACACTGCTCACGCATTTTATGGCGCGTATTACTGTTAAAGCGAAACTTCTCAAGCTCAATGCCGTTTGGTACGACCGTAAACCTTTGCTTCTTGCCAAACAAGAACTCGCCTGCCGCCTGGCCGCAAGCAACGCGCTCAGTTGCAACGCCATTCAGTTTCTTGCGCAGAACCGCACTAATGAGTTGCATCTTCTTGGAATTAATCTTCGAGTTATTCGTACTGTGCGAATGCGCAATGCGCACTTTGGCGCCGCCCTTTTTCGCGCCAGTAAGCGACAATGCAGACATGAAATCGATGTGACTATGAACAATATCGTAGCCCCCATCCTTCACGATTTTTGCGATATCTGCCTCAAATTTGCGCGGATTCTTGAAACGCGTATCTTCAACGCGATATAGCTTTATTCCCATCTCGCGGAGCTCGTCTTCAAACACAAACTTATCGCCATCGAGCGGTTGCATAAACGTTACGACACCGAACTTATATATGCTGTGATCGATATTGCGGAACATATTCATCAAGAACGACTCTGCGCCGCCACGATCTAGCCCGCCTAAAATATGAAGAATCTTTTTCATCCTAGAAAACCTCTGTAAATTTTACGCATCTGCGTGAGGGAATTGCGCAAGCTATAGCGCTCCGGAAAATCCAAATGGTATTTCGTCGGATTTTTCATCGCATCACGCATCTTCTTCGTGAGCCCATCGATGTCATTAAGATCGAACATGAGTTTCTTGTTGCTGCCCACAATATCGCGATGACCGCGGTTGTTTGCAACTAAAATCGGCAAACCGCAAGCGACACCTTCGAGCACGCCGAGTCCCAAGCCTTCGCGCTTACTAGCCGAAACACATAAATTACAGCTCTGGACAAGCGCCGCATAATTGTCGCGAATATAGCCAGGCATTACGACCTGTTTTTCGACACCAAGCTTCTTGGCGAGCGTGTGCACAGCCTTCATCGTTTCGCCTTTGCCCAAGAAAAGTAGCTTAACATTTGGGTTCTCATGCATAATTGGCGCAGCTGCACGAATCAACATTTCATGGTTCTTGTTCTTCGTATACTCAGCCGTATAAACCATCACGAAATCGTTTGCGTCGAGGCCGTACTTTTTGCGCGCTTCTGCCTGTTCAGCCTTGGTAGTTTTCTTGAACTTAGCCGTATCAACGCCCGCGCCATCAATCATTTTTACTGGGCAAGCAAAACGCCTTTTCGCCATTTCGAAGTCTTCAGTATTAATCGTAATAATTAAGTCGGTACTGCGTGCTAAACGCTTCTCGACAGGGAAGAATAGGCGCCAGTCACGCTTTGGGCCACCCGCATAAAACTGAAAGCCATGACAAGTATAGATAATCTTTACGCCTTTTTTGTGCGCCGACTTTGCCGCCCAGCGCGTAATAATCGAACCGACCGGCGAATGCGTATGAATAACATCATAATTACCGTCAGCAATCAGTTTTTTCATCTGGCGATAAGCCTTCAAATGCTTCGTCACACTAAACGGACTACGCGCAAAATCTACCTTGAAAACATGGTCAGCATCTTTAATTGGCTCTTCATTGGCAGAGGCATAATCAACAATCCAGCCGCCCATATTGAGATCTTCGTAGGGCGCCTCAAGCGTACCGCGAAGCATGCGCATTAGCGGACGATTAAATTTCTGGAAATTCGCGACATGCGAAGTAAATAGTATTTTCCTCTTTCCCATCTCATTAAATTATAGCACACCGAATACCGGTGCATTCGGTGCTTATGCTATAATCGAAGCATGGATAATACTAACGCAAATGAAACTCCACTCTTTGGCAAAAAGCCACAAGTAGCGGAGCCAGTAGCAGCCCCAGTTACTGCTACGCCAGCCGCTGCTCCAGCAGCACCAACAGCAAAGAAAACTAGCGTCGGCCTCATTATCGGCGCCATCATTACCGCCGCAGCATTTATCGCCGCCAGCGTCGTGCTCGTAATTGTTCTCATTACGCGCCAACCAAACACTTCGTCGAAGAAATCGGACGAATCTTCCGAGGAAAAGAAGGAAGAAGAAAAGAAGCCGACCCCATCAGAGGATGAGGACGAAGACGAGGATAAGGATGACGACGAAGATGAGTCCGAGGATGAAACCGAAGACAACGACGTCGAAGATCATAGAGACGAGCTAACAATCACTGGCGAAAAGAGCTTCACGCTCAGCGTTCAGGGCAAATCGTTTAAGTTTAGCAACGACTACGTTAAGACCGTTAAGAATGCCCTAAATGCCGGTTATGAAATGACCTACCAGGACATCGAATACAAAGATCACGCCCTCACGAAGAGCAATCTCGATAGCTATCTCAACTCCGAGATGGCAAATGAGACCAAATCGTACCGCTCCGCAGAGGCTTCAATTATCGACGGAAACGGCGACACCGTTCTTAGCATCAATGGCACCAGGGATTACACTAAGAAGCTTCCTCAGAATTATTCTGACGCTAAATTCGATACAATTTCATACTCGTCCACATTGGAACTCACGCTTCCAAACGGTAAAAAGATTTCCTGCCACAACACGACCAAGCAAGATATCTTTGATATCTATGGCGAAACCGAAGTCAGCTCGCTCGATATCATTCGTTATCATAAGGATGGACTAAACATTTCCTTCCACCTCGATAAAGAAAATACCGTCACGTCGGTATATATCCGCCTCGACTAATGCAAAAAGAGCCTCTTATTATAAGGGGCTCTTTTTTTATCGCCGTTTATGCTAAAATTATGGTATGGAGCACATTATTCATTTTCTTGCGACGCCGATTGTCTGGATTTCGATTGTTCTTATCCTTGCATTTTTGACTTACCGCAACTACAAAAAGCTAAATCGCCTCAAAGTCCTCAACGTGGATTCTGTGCTTTTGATGCTCGAAATTCCAAAAGACAACGACAAAAAGGAGCTTAGCGCCGAGCAACTCTTCGCTTCGCTTCATGGTATTTTGCGCGATCGTAACGAACTCAAACATTCTGGTGGCGTCCAGGAGCATTTGAGCTTCGAGATTGCTTCGACCGGCAACCAAATTCGTTTCTTTGTTTGGGTGCCAAAAGTTTTGCAAAGCTTCGTGGAAGGTCAGATTTATTCCCAGTATCCAAGCGTGCAAATCTACCGCATGAAGGAAGATTACTCTGATCGCCGCAATAAATACCCAGTTGCGTATAGCTCGGAAATTTCTTTAATCTACAACGACGCATTGCCAATTAAGACTTTTGAATCGTTCGAGGTCGACCCGCTCGCCGGTATCACCGGTACGCTCGCCAAGCTCAATCCAAATGGCGGCGAAGAGCTTTGGATTCAGATTCTCACTCGCCCAATCGCCGACGATTGGCATACAAAGACCGACAAGTGGATTCAGAAAGTTAAAGCAGGGAAGAGCTTTAGTCTCGGCAGTATCGATTTTGGCTGGTTTGCCCAGCTTTTCGCAGCACTTTGGCGTCCACCAGAAGGTGGCACAACTAGCGAAGTAAAAGTCGAACTTTCCGACCGTGCTAAAACTCAGATTACTAAAGCCGAAGAAAAGGCTACTAAGCTCGGCTATGAAGTAAAGATTCGTCTCGCCTACGTTGGCCAAGACGAAGTCAACGCTAAGCTCAACATGCAGGGCCTTGTCGGTACCTTCAAACAGTTCAACTCGACCAACCTTAACGGCTTCAAGATGAGCGGCGCTACTTTCGACAAGAGCGCGCTTGACGCTTATAAGCAGCGCCAATTCACTGACCATGGCTTTATTTTGAACATCTCTGAGCTCGCCAGCGTCTATCACTTGCCGCACATGAACGTGGAAACGCCAAACATCGTTTGGGCTTCCAGCAAGACCGCTGAGCCACCAGCCAAGCTTCCAATGCTTACCGGCAACGCTAGTTTCGACGAGAACCTCTCCGCCTTCGGTCTCACCGACTTCCGCGGTATTAAACACCAGTTCGGCATGTATCGCCGCGACCGCAGTCGCCACGTCTATATTATCGGTCAGACCGGTTCCGGTAAGTCTGGTCTTTTGACGCTCTTTGGCCTTAGCGATATTTATCACAACCAGGGCTACTGTATCATCGATCCGCACGGCGACCTTGCCATGGATAACCTCAAGTTTATCCCAGAATCGCGCATCAAGGACGTCGTCTATTTCAACCCGGCCGATACGCAATATCCAATGGCGTTCAATCCGCTCGAAGTCTATGATCCAGCGCGCAAACCAAATATCTCTTCTGAAGTTATCGGCGTTTTGAAGCGCATGTTCGGCGACTCTTGGGGTCCACGTCTTGAGCATATTTTGCGCTACACTTTGCTCGCATTGCTCGATCGCCCACAAACTACTTTGCTTGATATTTCGCGCATGCTCACCGATAAGGAATTCCGCAAGGAAACGCTCGAATATTGTAAGGACGTCACAGTGCTTCAGTTCTGGAAGCAGGAGTTTGGTTCTTGGGGCGACAAGCAGGTAAACGAGTCCATCGCACCAGTGCTCAACAAGGTCGGTGCCTTTACGGCCAACCCAATTATTCGTAATATTATCGGCCAACCAAAGTCTAGCTTTGATGTCCGCAAGATTATGGACGAAGGCAAGATTCTTATCGTGAACCTTTCCAAGGGCCTTATTGGCGAAGATAACGCCGCCATCCTTGGCTCCTTCCTTGTCACGAAAGTCCAGCTCGCTGCTATGAGTCGTAGCGACATTCCAAACATCGAAGATCGCCGTCCGTTCTATCTCTACGTCGACGAGTTCCAGAACTTCGCTACCGAATCCTTCTCGGTCATTCTTTCTGAGGCACGCAAATACGGCCTCAACCTTACCGTCGCCAACCAGTACACTAGCCAGATGACCGACGTCGTGCGCGACGCTGTCTTCGGTAACGTTGGTACGACGATTAGCTTCCGCGTTTCCGCCGACGATGCGCCAATTCTCTCGAAGCAATTTGAGCCAGTCTTTGAAGCGCAGGATCTCCTCAATCTCAACAACCGCCACTTCGTCATTTCGATGATTATTAACGGCGAAAAGACTCCTGCCTTCTCAGCCACCACGCTCAGCATTCCAAAACCGCCTAACGATTTGACGCCACAGATTATCCGTCAATCTCGCCTCAACTACGCTCGCAACCGCGCCGATGTCGAAGCCGAGATTCGCGAGAATATCGAGGCTGCTGACAAGTGGAAGAAGAATCTTTCCGACTCTGGTCGCGAAGCCGGCGAACGCGGTGCGCAAATGCAGGGCACCAAGAAAGAAAAACCTGTTTTCGAATTCACACCACAGGCCGAGTTCCGCAAGCAAAAAATCTCGCCTAACAACGCTGAGGGCGCCGAGAAGGGCCCTAGCCTCAAAGACCTTGGTAAATTAGTAGCTGCAACGCAGGAGAAGACTGCAAAGCCTGCAGACAAGCCTGCCGTAAAAGCTGTCCCGACTATCGAAAAGAAAGGCCGCAAGATTAGCTACCATAAGCATACCGATACTGGAAAGAACCACGACAAGCCAGTCAAATAGCCATTCAGAATGGCTAAAAAAGACGCCTTCGGGCGTCTTTTTCTTCTGTCCTATAGGACTCCAGGGCAACTGTAGTAAGTCCACTTCTTCTGGTAATCGGCAGTAATATCGCTTACTTTCTTTTTGTGGTTCTGTTCAACCGTTGCGGCGGCTTCGCTACACTGGCTACCAACACATCCATTCGGTTTTTGAAGCGCCACACTATATTCCTGATCTTCTTTGCGAATTTCAGCGTTCATTTGTTCGCGCAGAAGATTGCAAGCACGCTGTTTTTCGATCGCCTTCTGGTTTTGTTCTTCGATGGTCGCAGGGGTTTGTGTTTCTTCCTTTTTCTCGCCCTCAGCCGTTTCTTCAGTTGCAGTCGTTTCTTTAGTTTTTTCTTCAGCGGCAGTAGTCTCTTCAGTTTGTTGCGGCTCTTCTGGGGTCGACTGCTTAATCTTCATCATTGCAAATACCGTACCAGCGCCGGCGAGCAAAAATACCGCCACGAGTACCGGAATCATGATCTTCTTATTTCGCATTGCCATCCTTAGCGAGTTTTTCGGCTTTTTTCATTGCACCCTTGCCATTGTAGACATTGAACGCAATCGCGCCGACAATCATTGGGAAATAGTAGGTCAAACCGCGCCAAAGCAGCACGAAGACGCTAAGCTCCGAGCCAGCCACGAATGGACCAAAGAAGCCCATGAAGCCCGCTTCCATGCCGCCAGAAGCGCCAGGAATCGGCACATAGCAGCCCATCACGAAGACATATGAGCTTGCTACAAAGGTATTAAGTACATTCAAATCATCCGCGCAGCCAATTGCGAGCGCAATGAAAATCGGCAAGAGATAATAGGCAATCAAACCGAGCACCTGATAAGCAACGCCGCGCGCAAAAACCTTCTTGTTACGCAAAAGCGCCTGGCCGTTCTCGTAGTAATTCTGGCAGGCGTCTTCCCAACGCTTAATACGCGCTTCCTTGTTGCGCACGAGGCCAAACTTCGAAAGACCGGTGATAATCAGGCGGATCACGCTGCGGTTGAAGTTCTTTGAAAAACTAATAAATAGCAGCGCCAAAAGCACGACAAGGTTAATCACGAAGCCGGCTACCATCATCGGCAAAAGCACCGGGATATACTGGAAAATATGGAAAATCTTATCAAGAACGATGCTCAAAACCGCCGTAAACATCAAGGCAATCTGGAACATCATGTAGGCCTGGACCTCGATATTCGCCCCCGTTGAGAGCGGCACGCCCTTCTTTTTGAGCTCATAAATCTGCATCGGCTGACCGCCAGATGACAGCGGCGTAATACCGCAGAAGAACTTGTTAATCACGCCAAGATACAGCGCAAATCTAAACGTCACATCCTTTTTGTAGAGCTTGATAATGCCATAGGTGGACAAGGTATCGAAAGCCATGTAAATGCAGAACGCGAGCAGGGCAAGACAAAGCCAGCCGATGTTCGAACGGAACAACGTCTCAATCACTTCGTTAAAGTTATCCTTGAGAACATACCACAAAAAACCGGCCGTAATCGCTAGGATAATCAAAACATTAAGCCACTTGTGCTTCATTTCTATTATTGTATCACCTTTTTAAGCAAAGGCAGTTTACTAATTGCCCAAGTCACAACCAAGCTCGTAATGTAAATCGGAACGGTGCAGAGCAGAAGAATCCAGAGAGGCTGGCTTCCCTGTTCGATAGTGCGATAAAGGATAAAATCGACGAGCGCAACGTGTACGAGATAGACGCCAAGGCTGTGTTTTGCCATGAAGCCGAGTAACTTTGGCAACCGCTTTGCTCTCCTGAAGAGTTGTTTAATAAGAATGAACAGCCCTGCACCGTACGCCAGGATCCCGATATTAATATTCTGCGAGTCTGCACCTACGCCGCCAAGGCCGAAAGCGCGTGCGCTCTGTAGACTAAATACGAAGGCATATAGCGCGCCCAAAGCGCCCAGAACGTAGACAATACGCCTCCAGACCCTACCGACGCCGTAGGTATGGATATAGTGGCCCAAAACGAAGTAGATTACAAACTTGAGTCCCAATTTACCAGCTAGATAGCCAAATAGATCCGTCATGCCACGTAATGCGCCCAAAACCGCCGGATTACCGCTCGGATGCTGCGCTGCAACCAATTCGAAATTTCCACCGAGGCTGGGCAGGGCAAAACAAAAGACAATTCCCAGCATCAAGAAATACTCGGTTAACGCCCTGCTCTCTGTAATTTTGCGCAAGCAGGGAACTAACAAGTACATCATCAGGAGCATCAAGATGAACCACATATGGTAATGATGCATGCCGAATAATTCGCTGAAGAATAGACTCGTCCGCTGCTCCGCGCTCACGCCCTGCGCCGCGAAGATATACCCTAGAACCGCGTAAATCACCGTCCACACAACGTAAATCAAGGCGAGCCTTAGTATATACTTCCGGAAATGCTTCTTAAAATCAAATCTGCGGCGCCTGTCCAGGAATAATGCGCCAGAAATCATCACGAAGATCGGCACGGCGACCTGGCATATCGTGTTGATTGCCTGGATGCCCATATAACGACCGCTCCAAAAATCCGGATTCGAACCCAGCTTACAGACCGTATGGACCATAATCACCAAAATCGGCGCCAAGGCCCTTAATA
>JAFYZJ010000045.1 GCA_017548735.1 Candidatus Saccharimonadota bacterium
AGATTTATTTTAGCATATTATCAGAGATAAAAAAACGCCCGCTTTTCGCGGGCGAAGACTTGAATCTAGTGAATCACGAAGATAATGACGAGCGAGATTGCGGCGAGCACGATTAGCAGGAACCAGAACCAGCTGAAGCGATTGGTCTTTTGCATGTGCTTGAGATACTCGGAATCTTCCACGAAATCATGGTCATCACGCTGCGCGGTCTTTTCGGCGCGCTCGCGCAAATCAGCGCTAATGCGATTGCCGAGCTTGCTGCGCTCTTCATCTTTTTCAACTAAAATTCCCACAAAACCTCCTAAAATTACTTAACCAGTATAGCACGAAAAATGGCCTTTTATAAGATTGACGTTTTTCCCCAATCCGCTTATAATTAAATAGAGTGTTTGGGAAACAAAAACTGCGAAGAAAGAGTTGAGAAAAAATAAAACGTCTCAAGAAATCTGCGACTTTTTCTAATGCCGCAAAACGGCTCGTATTTTGCGGGCTTTTTGGTGTTTTCGTCGCCGCAGGAATCTTTGGGTATGCTTTCTTTGCTTCCGCCCTCGTCGAACCAGTTCGTAGCATTGAGGCTACATCGAATAATTTGAGCTTTGAGAACGGCGATACCGGCGCCTGGAAAATCACCAAGAGCGCCAAATGGGTCGCGCGCGGCAAAGCCAGGATTACAATTGAAGCCGACTCGATAGCAAAAGACGACGAGCGCCCGAAGGACATTTTGCTCGTGCTCGACACTTCCGGCTCGATGATTGGCCCGCGCCTCACGCAAGCCAAAGAGGACATTCAAAACCTCGTGACGACTTTGATGGCCGAAAACAATGCGCGCTTTGGTCTAGTGACTTTCAACTCGAGCGCAACGCTCGTTCGAGACCTAACCGACAATCGCCAAGCAATCATTGACGATATCGCGGGCATTAGTGTTTATGGTCAGACGAATTATTACCAGGCCATCCTCAATATGGAGCATATTTTCGAGAGCTACGACTTCACCGCTGGCCGCCGCCCGATTGTGCTCTTTATGACCGATGGCGATCCGAATATTGATGCGCCTTTGCAGATCCCTGAATACCAGGTCTTCAAGTCGCTATATCCGGAAGTTTCCGTGCGTGGCATCCAGTACGAAGTCGGCGAGGAAATCCGCCCAAGCATCAAGGACGTCACTGATTCGCAATGGACCGCAGACATCGACGCGTTGCGCGACGTGCTTTGGCGCGCAATTGCCGAGGATTCTTATATTTACGACGAATTTACAGTGACTGATTTTATCGACGACACTTACTACACGATTGATTCCGAAGCAAACATTAGCTCGACGCTCGGCACGTATAGCCTCGACTACGATGGCACGACCCCAAAAGTCACCTGGAATCTTGGCGGAGTTTATCATAGCGGCACAAAAGAAAAGCTTGAGATTGACGTCAAGATTCGCGACCAGTATTACGACGAAGACGACGGGCGCTACCCGACCAACAAACACATCGACATTCAGTCTGTCTTACACGATGCGCCGAACGAAAACGTCACGAGCGACAAGACACCAATCTTAAAACTCAAGTATGAAGTTGTTATGGATAACAACGTCCCGGATTCTAGTTGTACTGCGCATATTTCCTCAGAAAAACATGTCGTCTTTGACCCAGTAGACATGGAATACACGACCGGCGAATGGTGCGGCGACTTCTCAACGCACGGTTGGGATTTGGGTGACGACAGTATCGTGCGCATTGGTTCCGATTACTTCGTGATGCCAGAACAAGACGTTTCGCTAAAAGCAGTTTGGCGCAAAACCACGATCGAAAAATCAATGGCGGGCGAGCCGCAAGGAACGCGTGCTGCATACTTGCGCAACGGCGAATACGTCAACCTTCTCATGAAAAATTTGGTTCCGGGCGCAAACGCAACGAGCCATTTCCTCGATCACGATACGACTATCAAGGCCTTTAAGCGTGCCTTGTCGAAGCCGGATGATTTCGAGACCAGACAAAAGGTTCTCCTGTCGCAGGAGAGCTCGGAGTTCCCGATTTACGCCTGGCTCGGAAATGACGGTGAAACGATTTACTATTGGACCGACACCGACGATATTTATATGAGCGGTCACTCAAACAGCTTCTTTGAAGCCTTTGATGAAATCGAGGATGTTTCCGGCCTCGCCGACTTTGATACGTCCCGCGTCGAGTCGCTCGGCTGGATGTTCAAGGGCTGCAGCAAGCTAACCGACATCAGTCCGATGAGCGACTGGTACTTGCCGAAACTCAACGAATTGACTGGTATCTTCGAAGGTGCCTCATCGCTCGAAAATATCGACGCGCTGAGCAGCTGGCGCACTCCAGAGCTCAAATACGCCGACACATTATTCTTTAAGGCCACAAACCTCACCTCAATTGCCGGTATGCTCGATTGGGGCGTAACGAAAGTCACGATTATCCGAGATATACTACGCGATGCATCGAGTCTAACGAGCTTGCATGGTCTAGAAAATTGGGACGCCTCCCATATTACTGACGCCAACAACGCCATGTGGGGCTGCCACAGCCTGACCGATATTTCGGCGCTCACAAACTGGCAAACCAGCAGTCTGACGACCATGGAATATATGTTAAAGGATACTTATGTTCTGGAAAATCTTGCGCCGCTCGCCGGCTGGGACGTGAGCAACGTGACCGACTTTGAAGGCGTATTCTCGTTCGCCGAAGCCATCCCTAATCTGAATGCGCTGGCAAACTGGAACGTGAGTAATGGCAAAAACTTCAATGGCATGTTCGACAATACCTATGCCCTCACCGATATCTCCGGCCTCGCCAACTGGAGACCGAATAGCGCAAAGACAATGTTTGGCATGTTCTTTAATGCGCGCGCGCTCGAAAGTGCCGACGGTCTTGAAAACTGGGAAATCGACGGCGTAACCACGCTCGGAAACTTCTTTATGAACTGCTATAAGCTCAACGATATTTCTGCGCTCGCTAACTGGGCAGATCATCTCGATAATGTTGAGACGATTAGCGGCTTCTTCTCTGACAACAAAGTCCTCGAAGACATTTCACCGATCGCAGATTGGGTGATGCCAAAAGTCACCGACATGAGTGCTACTTTCCGCGGCATGAAGGCGGTCACGAGTTACGCGCCGCTCGCCGATTGGGACACGAGCAAGGTAACGACGATGGCCGAGATGTTCGGCTGGTCGAATATCGACGACCTTGAGGCGCTTAGGGGCTGGGACGTCAGCAAGGTCGAAAACATGAAGTTCCTCTTCCATAACTGCCCTGGAATTACGTCTTTGGAGCCAATCGCAAATTGGAACGTCGTGAGCGTCAAGGATATCAACGGCATCTTCCGCTATCTTCAGTACGTCACCTCACTCGAGCCGATGCGTAATTGGGGCCCAAAGCTCAGTAATCATCTCGTCGACATCCAGTATGCCTTTGAGGGCATGATGGGCGTCACCGATATCTCGCCACTTAGCACCTGGGATGTCTCGAATGTTACGAATATGGCCGGTGCGCTTGGCGGCATTCTGATGACCAACCTAG
>JAFYZJ010000046.1 GCA_017548735.1 Candidatus Saccharimonadota bacterium
GTTAGCTATGGCGATACCGTCGTGCTCGGTTCGGTTGTGGTTGGCACCAAGCCAGTCGTGCAAGATTTCTTCCCACTCTCTATCGACTACGAAGAGAAATATTATGCTTCTGGCAAAATTAGTAGCAGCAAATTTATCAAACGCGAAGGAAAACCTTCCGACAATGCCGTCTTGATCGGTCGCTTAATTGATCGTCCGATTCGCCCGTTGTTTCCGAAGGGATATCGCCAAGAAGTTCAAGTTGTCGCCACGGTTCTTTCGATGGATCCGAACTTTCGTCCGGACGTTATCGCAATGGTCGCCGCTTCCAGCGCACTAATGCTAGCTGGCATTCCATTCGATGGACCAATTGCTGGCCTCCGCATCGGTCGCGTCAATGGCGAATACAAGGCATTCTTAACTCCAGAAGAGCGCGAAGCTTCCGATCTCGATCTCGTGGTTGCCGGTAAAGATACGGGCATTACTATGGTTGAAGCCGGCGCCAATGAAGTATCAGAAGATGTCATTATTGGCGGTCTCGAATGGGGTCTTCAGATGATTCAACCCGCAATCGAGCTCCAGAATGAACTCCGTGAGAAGGTTGGTGTCGAAGAAAAAGAATATACCCTAGTTTTGCCGAGCGAGGAAGTCCAAAAGAAAGTTGACGAATGGATGGTTGGTAAGCTTGGCGATGAGCTTCGCACTCAGAATACGGTCGAGCGAAATCAATTGATTGACGAGATCAAATGGCAAATGCACGATGAATTTGCTCAAGAGATTAGCGATGAAGAAGCTGGCGTTACCGATAAGATGTCCGACGAGGAAAAGATGACTACTAAGACCGAATATTATGACGAGCACTTCCGTGCTGATTACTCGGAAGCCTTTGAGCTTGCCGTAAAGAAGGATGTCCGCAAACATATTATCGAGGACGGTGTTCGTCCAGACGGTCGCAAACTTGATGAAATTCGCCCACTCAGTTCTCAGGTTGGCATTTTGCCGCGTACGCATGGTTCCAGCCTCTTTACGCGTGGTGTTACTCAGGCAATGAATATTGTAACCTTAGCTCCGCTCAGCTACGGTCAGCTCGTTGATACCATGGAAGTTACTGACGGCGTCCGCCGTTATATGCACCACTATAATGCGCCGAGCTATACAGTTGGCGAGGTTGGTCGCATCGGTAGTCCAGGCCGTCGCGAGATTGGTCACGGCTATCTAGCAGAGCGTGCCTTGATACCAGTGTTGCCGAGCGAGGAAGATTTTCCATATGCTATTCGCAGCGTTACGGAGATTATGTCTCAGAATGGTTCGACTTCTATGGCCGCGACTTGTAGCTCATGCCTTGCTTTGATGGATGCCGGCGTCCCGCTCAAGCGCCCAGTTGCCGGTGTCGCGATGGGTTTGATGATGGATGGCGATAAACCGTATGTTCTAACTGACCTTATGGATGCAGAAGATTTTGCTGGCGATATGGACTTCAAGGTCACTGGTACTACTGAGGGTATTACAGCACTCCAGATGGATATGAAAGTACATGGCCTACCAGTAAGCGTACTCTCCGAGGCTATCAAGAAAGCTCATGATGGACGTATGTTTATTATGAAACACATGCTTTCGGTGCTCGATGGTCCGCGCGATCATCTCAGCCCATACGCTCCGCGCATTGAAAAACTCATGATTAATCCAGATAAGATTGGTACAATTATCGGCAAGGGCGGTGAGACTATTAATAAAATTACCGCCGAGACTGGCGCAGAGATTAATATTGAAGAAAATGGCCTCATTACAGTTTCAGCCGTTGATGCGGAGAAAATTGAAAAAGCCCTCAATTGGATTAGGTCTCTTGTCGAGGAGCCGGAGCCGGGCAAAATCTATAACGGTAAAGTCGTCTCTATCAAAGACTTTGGCGCATTTGTAAATATCTTGCCAGGCATCGACGGCATGCTTCATATTTCGCAAATCAGCGACAAACGTCTCGCTAAGGTAACGGACGCACTTCAGGTTGGCGACGAAATTAAAGTTCGCCTTGACGCTATCGACGACAAGGGTCGCCTCAGCCTCTCGATGAAGGGTGTAGACCAAAAAGCCTAAAAAGAATAAGCAAAAAATGCCTAGTATTCGCTAGGCGTTTTTTGTTGTATAATGAAAGCAATTAAACATAACGGGAGTGTATATGGCGGAAACAGAGACACCGGTCGTCGCGCCGGTCAAAATGCCAAAATTAAAAGTTAACCATAAATCTTTAGCATGTGCGAACGCCTGGGCGATTGCACTTGCCTGCTTTTTTGGTTTTGCTGGCATATTCGCATCGATAGCGGCGTTTACGACTATCGGTAAAGACGGCGCATGGAGCTTTAATATGCCAATCTTTACGGGACTTCTAGGTTCAAATGTAATTAGCGTCTTATCAGTAACCGGAACGGGACTAACCCTTCTCGGCACCCTTCTCGCGCTCGTGGCAGGGATTGTCGGCATTGTCACGTTGAGCAGAGTAACCGATGGGGAAGCACTTAAAAAAAGCTGGGACTGTATTGCAAAAACATTTTTTGCGATTCTATTCGTCTATATTGTTGACCTTGTTTGCTTGGTTCTCTACTCACTTATTACAATAGGTATTAGTAAAGAATATGGCTACAAGACATTGCAAAAGAA
>JAFYZJ010000047.1 GCA_017548735.1 Candidatus Saccharimonadota bacterium
ACGCCGTAGGTATGGATATAGTGGCCCAAAACGAAGTAGATTACAAACTTGAGTCCCAATTTGCCAGCTAGATAGCCAAATAGATCCGTCATGCCGCGTAATGCGCCCAAAACCGCCGGATTACCGCTCGGATGCTGCGCTGCAATCAATTCGAAATTTCCGCCGAGGCTGGGCAGGGCAAAACAAAAGACAATTCCCAGCATCAAGAAATACTCGGTTAACGCCCTGCTCTCTGTAATTTTGCGCAAGCAGGGAACTAACAAGTACATCATCAAGAGCATCAAGATGAACCACATATGGTAATGGTGCATGCCGAATAATTCGCTGAAGAATAGATTCGTTCGCTGTTCCGCGCTCACGCCCTGCGCCGCGAAGATATACCCTAGAACCGCGTAAATCACCGTCCACGCAACATAAATCAAGGCAAGCCTTAGTATGTACTTCCGGAAATGCTTCTTAAAATCAAATCTGCGACGCCTGTCCAGGAATAATGCGCCAGAAATCATCACGAAGATCGGCACGGCGACCTGACATATCGTGTTGATTGCCTGGATGCCCATATAACGACCGCTCCAAAAATCCGGATTCGAACCCAGTTTACAGACCGTATGGACCATAATCACCAAAATCGGCGCCAAGGCCCTTAATATGTCAAAATACAAAATTCGCGGCTTCTCAGCCGTTTTTCGCCCACCGCCAGACTGTTTATGCGTCTTGGCGCTCATAATTACCTCCAAATTATTTTTATTTTAGCATAAAAACTTTTGCGACGCTGTAATTCTTTTGGCAAATAGGGAAGTAATAGGGCAATAATCCCCTGTTCCACCCCTGTTAAATTTAGCTCAATACCCTTTTCGACCCCTATTAATACCCTCTTCCACCCCTGTTAGAATAGCAGATCACCCCTGTTCTACCCCTGTTATAGCAGATAGGCTACCTCTGTTAGTGAGGCAAATGAGCTCACAGGAGGCCCTAGAACGCGTCAGAACCGCCGAGACGATAGAACACACGTAAATATAAGCAGAAGCGGGAAGCAGCGCGAAATAAAGGGCATACACGGCAAAAAGACGGCCGGGCAGCAAATTATAAGCATAAACGGGATGAGTGTATACTCGTCTTTTGCCTTAATATCCAATGTCGCACAATGCATATTTTACGACTTATATATAGGCGGCCTGGGCTATATAAGCAATTAGCTCTTCTGACACAGTAGGGCTAGCCTGCCAGCTAAGCATTCGCCTATTAATACGTATCCTCATCTATTACGCGCTGCCGATCGCGCTACGCACACCAACAACTGCTCCCCGAAAAATAATCCCGGGGGAGTAGCCGAAAGTGGTCCTCAGAAGTGCTAGATTTGACACGTTTTTGGTCACAAATCGCCGCCACCCCTGTAAATTTACATATTACAACATATTTCTGTGCGATTTTGTCAATAGCGACCCCTTGTGAAAACTTGACTTTTCCACATTTTTCACGCATCGTTGTAATTTTTTCACGACTCCCCTGCCCATTTGACTTTTCCACAATCGCATTGTGAAATATGGATTTTCTGCCCTCTCCCCTGTTCGGCGCCTATATAATTCCAACCGAACAAAAACCGAACATTAGGGGATTAATAGGGGAGTCATCCCTTATTTGTAGTAAGCCTTGCCCTCTACGCGCAAATCGACGTATTCGACTTTCTTCTCTTTGCCGTCGAGGTAGCGCATCATACGCGAGGCGTCTTCAATCTGGACTGTACTGCCCCGCTCGAGCGTCATCTTATAATACTCGGTTCTACCCTTGAAATAGACTAATACTTCACGCGCCATCTGGAACGGTAATACTACGTGATCAATTTCGAGATTAAAATCCTTCGCATCGGCCTCTAGGCGCGCCACAAAAACCTTTGCGCGCTGCGACACGTTCTGGCCGGCATTCTCATCGACAATCGGAACCGTCGGCTCCATTGGGTTTGCTTGCTTCATCTGCGCCAAACGCTCCTCGCGCAAATCATTCAAATAGTGTGCAATACAAAGGCTCAAACCCCCAAGCGCCAACAAAATCAAAATCACAATAATAGCGTTGCGACGCTGGCGTTTCTTACGCAAAGCAATGTGCTCAAGGTTACGCTGACGAGCCGGGTTGCTCGTGCCAGCAATCGTCTTGCCAACCCGCCAAGCCTCAGACGACTGATGCTCGGCCTTTTCTGGTTCACGCTGGGCACGGCGACGGCTGACCGGTTTTTCTACCGGCTTGCTTTCTCTCTTATAATTCGCGTTACCGCCCCATTGTTTTTTCATTCTATTTGTCCTGCAAAATCTCTAAGCCAGGCAATTTCTTGCCCGACAATAATTCCAAACTGGCACCGCCGCCAGTCGAAAGCAAATTGAACTCAAGACCTTTTTCCATCTCAAGCAAACTCTCGACGAAGCCAACCGTATCACCGCCGCCAATAATCGTCGTAGCTTTACTGGCACCCATCATGCGCGCCACAGCAAGCGAACCAGCCGCAAACTCTTCGTCCTCAACTTTACCCATCGTACCGTTCCAGACAATCGTCTTTGCGTTCGCAATCATATTTTCAATCACACCAACGCTCTTCGGGCCAATATCAAGTCTCAAGCCATCAGCATCACAAGCAAAATCTTCCGCTACATAAATCTTCTTATCGACACTCTTGTAGCCATCCGCCGCAATTTTGCCACCAACAGCAATCTGATCCGCAATCGGCAAAAACTTCTCAATCAAAGGCTGTTTGTCGTCAACTTTTGCGCCACCAACAATCACCAAGAGCGGACGCTCTGGCTTAGTAATTACGGCTTCGAGATTCGAAACCTCTTTCTCGACCAAGAAGCCCGCTACGGCCGGCAAAAGCTTCGCAATCGCATCAGTCGAAGCATGCGCGCGGTGAATCACTGCAAAACCATCCTGAACAAAAAGCTCTGCGCCAGTCGACTCGACAATCTGCTTCGCAAACTCCTCCGAGTTATCTTCCTCATCTGGCACGTAGCGCAAATTTTCAAGCAAAATCACGCCGCCTTCTGGCAAAGCCTCGACGGCGCCCTTCGTTGCTGGGCCATAAATCATGTTAGAAAAACGAACTTCAATACCCGGCAACAGCTCAGCTAAACGCTCACAGCAAGGGCCAAGCGATAATTCCGGCACATAAGCGCCGTCTGGACGGCCGAGGTGGGACATTAGAATCACTTTGCGTGCGCCATTCTCAAGTAAATACTTGATTGTTGGCAAGCTCGCCACAATGCGCGCATCATTCGTAATTTTGCCCTTTTCGAGCGGCACGTTATAATCAACGCGCACGAGCACATTTTTGCCTGCGACTTCTACGTCGCGAATGGTCTTTTTTCTAAAATCCACCTCTTTGCCCTTCCCTAATTAAATCGTTCTGATTTCAATCTTGTTCGTGCCACCTTCTTCATCGCGCAAGCCGGAAACCAAGACAACTTTGAGCGTGTCCTGACCTTCCTTGAGCTTGAGGTAGCCATTTGCCTTCAAATCCTGAACGGCATCAAATGCATAGTTCTCGTCGTATTCGCGAATGAACGAAGAGTTCGCATAGGTAAGCGCGAGCTGCCCTGCCACGCGTGGGTCGCTCGTAATCGAAACAATCGGCATATTTGGACGCTGCGCGGCAATTGCTGCAGCGGTTGCGCCGGTCTTCGTCGCAACTGCAATTAAATCGGCGTCAATCTTCTCAGCCATCTCGACCGTAGCGAGCGAAATCGCATCGTAGTTTTTATAGCTACCAGTCGGTAAAGAATCAGCCGCAACGATACGGGTATGATCCTGCGTATAAAGAATCACCTTCTTCATTGCCTTAATCGTTTCGATTGGATACTTGCCATTGGCGGTCTCATCAGAAAGCATCACTGCATCGGCGCCAAGAATCACAGCCGTAGCAACGTCGGAAACTTCCGCGCGGGTTGGTTCCGGATTTTCAACCATGCTTGCCATCATCTGGGTTGCTACAATACAAAGCTTGGAATGCTGGCGGCAAAGTGCAATCAAACGACGTTGAACGATTGGCACAACCTCTGCGCCGGCTTCGATTGCCATGTCGCCACGTGCGATCATGATGCCATCAGTCGCCTTGACGATTGCTTCCATCGTCTCGTAACTTTCGATCGCCTTCTTGGTTTCAATCTTCGCAATAATCTTCGCGGTCGAACCGTGCGAAACGAGAATCTGGCGAAGCTTTTCGATGTCCTCTGCGCTCTGAATGAAGCTCATTGCGACGTAATCGAAATCGCGGCCTGCGCCAAACTCAATATCAGCCAAATCCTTGTCAGTAATAATATCGCCACCAAGATCGGTGTCCGGAAGGTTAATGCCCTTGCGGCTCATGATGTAGCCGTCGTTCTCAACCTCAACCTTAATTGCGGTCGAAGAAACTATATCACGCACGATAGTTCTAATCTTGCCGTCAAACAAGAAAATCGGTTCGCCAACCTTCACCTTCTGTGCGAGGTTGTACTGCACTGGCAAATTATGGCTACCGTCATGCTCTTTAATTGCATAATCGAGAACGAGCTCATCGCCCGCCTTCAAATCGAGATGATTATCCTTGAGCTCGCCGAGACGAATCTTCGGACCCTGCAAATCCTGCAAAATCGCGACGGATTTGCCACGTTCTGCAGCATACTTGCGAATCATGCGAATCTGTTCGTCGCGCTCTTCGTAACTACCATGGCTAAAGTTCAAACGGAAACCATTTACGCCCGCATAAACCATATCTTTAATCTTATCTTCAGTAAACACTGAAGGCCCAACTGTTGCTAAAATTTTTGTTCTCTTGAAAAGTTTACTCATATCTATAATTTTAGCATAAACAGAACAAAAAGAGCACCCCGGAATCGGAGATGCTCTTCGAAAGACAAACTTGGTGATCACGGTGGGAATCGAACCCACGATTGCCAGGATGAAAACCTGGAGTCCTAACCACTAGACGACGTGACCAGTAAGACTATTTTAACGTAAAAAGCAGAATAAATCAAGCGCCCACTTCCCGGCTGCTGCTAACAGAGAGTTTTTCGTGCTTATGCTTCCCTTTCCGAGCGGCCTTGCTACAATTCCAGCATACTTTCGCGCCCCGAGCGCAAAGTCGTACATTAACGTCTTCGTGGCGCCAAACTCAGAATCATTTGTTCTTCGTCAGATAAATATAAAATGCAAGCTTTTCTTTTTAGGATTTTCTTTTGGAGTACTCAAAAAACAAACACTTCACGCGCCACGAAGCTCCTAGAATTAGTCCTGATTTTTTGCAACCGAAATAATGGTATTTGCTAGGTTTTCCGCCGCATTGTCTTTGACGAAAGCACGCAAATTCTTTGACATTTCTTCGCGCTTCGCTTCGTTCTTCATGAGCCTGCGAATCGCTTCAAGCAAGATTTCTGGCTTCTCATGCATTTCGCTATCTTCAACTACAACAACAGCATTTGCTTTTTCGTAAGCCTTCGCATTCTTAACCTGATGATAACCCGGCAACTTGGCATTCGGGACCATAATGACCGCCTTGGCCATGCTGGATAATTCCGTCATCGTAGATGCTCCTGCGCGGCTCACAACAACATCAGCCGCACCGAAGAGCTTAAACATTTCACTTGAGAATTTTACCATGCGGAAATTCGTCTTAAGCTCGCCGTCTTCCCAGACCTCATAATCCTTGAGGTCCATCATTTCTGGATAACGTTCACGGCCCGCTACGAGCATCACGCTCGTAAACTTCAAAAGCGATGGCAAAATGTCGCGAATTGCGTAGTTGATATTCTGCGCACCAAGGCTGCCGCCCGTCACGACGAGCAGCGGCTTGTCGTTCGCAAAACCAAGCTCTTTCTTGAGGCTACGCTGCTTTGCGGCCGTTACTGGCTGGAATTCATCGTTAATCGGAATACCAGTCCACTCTGCGCGATCGGCAGGATAGGAATAATATTCAAGGGGCATACCAGTCGCAATTTTTGTTGCACGTTTTGCGAGCAAACGGTTCGTCAAACCCGGTGCCGCATCGCTATCGTGGATCACGTACGGGATGCGCAAAATCTTCGCCGCCGTACCAACTGGCAAACAAACGAAGCCGCCCTTAAAGAAGATTACGTCCGGACGATTCTTAATTAAACGGAAGAATGACTGGAAGAAGCCAATGATGTTCTTAAAGAAGTCACGAATGTTTTTCAAGACCACATCAAAATGCTGCAAGTACATAAAGAATGTAAAGTTTGTGTAGCGGCGCAACTTCCCTGCTACGACCTTACGAATACGCAAATCCATCCCGTTCTCAACGGTGATTTTGCGTGCGTTTTTGAAATATTTTTTATCAGTCCAAAATTCAATTTTCGCGCGTGGACGAACTTTCCAAATCTCACGAACTACGGCGACTACCGGCGTCACGTGTCCGCCGCTGCCCCCACCTACTACTAGAATCTTCATTTATCTTTGTCCTTTTTGTCCATCCGGATATTTGTATCACTATACCGACCGCGAATGCCGCAAAGAGCATACTCGTGCCGCCATAGCTCAAAAATGGCAAGGTAATTCCCTTCATTGGAATAATACCCGTCATACCACCTACGTTTATTATAACATGGCTCAAAATCCACGCAAAAACCCCGACCGACGCCATGCTCTGCGCCTCATCTTCTGTATGCTCCGCAACAAGCAGAGTGCGCCACAATAGCACCGCGTACGTGACGATTACAAGCCCGGCGCCCATGAAGCCCCAGACCTCGCCAATAATTGAGAAGATCGAGTCCGTCATGGATTCTGGCAGATAGCCCGACGACTGCACGCTATTCCCCAGCCCAACGCCAAGCAGACCGCCTGTACCAAACGACATCAAAGAGCTTTCCTTGTGGTAAGTATTGCCGGAACCTTCCCAACCCAAAATACGATTAATGCGGTGCTGCTGAGTCAAAATCAAAATCACTGCCGCCACCGCCAAAACACCGATCGCGAGAAGGATTTGCTGAATCTTTACCCTGCCCGCAAATAGCATAGCGAGCATCATCGTCGAAATCACGACCGTACTACCGAAGTCTTTTTGCCACCAACCGACAAAGATCGCCGTCACAAGGAACATCGTAGCGTATGGTACCCAGAACTGCGCCGTCTCAAGCTTCCCTGATTCGCGACGCGACTTAATCAATTTTGCCGAATAAAGCAGCACTCCAATCTTGAGCACTTCTACCGGCGCAAAACCCATACTAATAACCGGGATATAGAATGCGCGACAAGCACCCAAATCGCAAGTCACAAAGCTCGCGTTGAGCTTCGCGAAAATCGTCACACAAGCGCATAGAACCGCACCGGTCCAAAAGATATGCTTTGCATGCTTATCGAGCCACTTATACGGGATTTTAGACGCAATAAACATCGCAATTAGCGACATGATGACCACTGCGCCGTAGCGCAAAATGTAATACCCTTCGCTAAAATGCTTGCCCGTAGCCGCGTTCTGAGCCTGCGCTACGCGTCCGCCAATCGAGTAGATAATAATCGTACCGATTAGCATCAAAATAATCGTAGCGAGCGCGATAATCCTGTCTGCTTTATGTTTTCGCATTAGCTAATAAGACCCCCACCCATTGCCAAGAAGATACCGAGCATCGCAGCGACGCCACCGATAATCCAGAAACGCATTACCACCTTGCTCTCTTCCCAGCCCTTCGCCTGCAAATGATGATGAATCGGAGCCGAGATGAAAATCTTACGATGGAATAATTTCTTTGAAATAATCTGAATCAACGAACTACCAGCCTCAATCACGAAAAGGATGCCGATAATTGGCAACAAGAAGAAGGCGTTCGTCATCATGGCGACCACGCCGAGACCCGCCCCCAGCGCAAACGATCCCGTGTCGCCCATCATAAAGCGCGCCGGAAAAACGTTGAACCAAATGTAAGACAACAAAGCACCCATTACGACGAAGCAGAAGCCCGCTAGATACCATTGTTCCTGCAAAAGCGCAATCACACCATACGAGCCATACGCAAGCATTGCAAGGCCGCCTGCGAGGCCGTCAAGGCCATCAGAAATATTCACTGCATTACCAGTTGCTACAACCGAGAATGCAAAGACTGCAATCATTGCCGGGACACCAATATTAAACTTCCCCATGAACGGTACTTCAATGCTCGTCCAACCGAGCTTAACTGCAAAGAACCAACCGAGGAAAACGCCAAGCGCAGTAATCATCAAAAACTTCACTGGCGCACGCAAACCAGCAGCCGCGTTTTTGCCAAAGAGGTTGATAATATCGTCAATCAAACCGATGAGGCCACCACCAACAAAAGCCGCAAGCGGCAACCAAGTCTGGCCACGATTAAGACAGTTACAAACAATCACTACGACCGGCACCGTAATCAACATGATGAGGCCTGCCATCGTTGGGAAATGACGCTTAATCTTCGCAGCGTGAAGCTTGTTCATGACCTTCAATTCATTGCCAGAAACATCAACCGTCTTCTGACGCTTCCACCACTTGTGCTTATAGGCAATATTCGTGTAAATCGGCGTCAAAAACATTGCGAGCAAAAACGCACCAAGCGACAATACGAGCTCGTAGCCAATGTTAGAATTTATATCATTCAAAAGCATGCATTTTCCTTTCTATTTTGACGGTTCGATCCTTAAATATTGCAACATAAAATTACTGATTTCCGTAAAGACCGGGATTGCGTCTAACGAACCCCACAATAATATATTACCATCTAATCTAATCATTACGACATACTGCGGCATTGCGCCATCTTTGCCTGCCCCACCATAACCAAGTGCGCCCGCCACGGTCTTTGATGAGGTATATCGACCATTTTTATCAAGCGTCTCTGCCGTACCAGTCTTCACGCCCACCCGATAACCCTTCAAATCGTTCGCACCACCGTTCACACTGCGCACTTCCTCGAGCATCTTACGCATCTCCTTACTCGTCCCCTCGCTCACACTGCGACGCACGGCTGGCTGCTGCTGTGCTGGCACTAATTTGCCGTTTTCATAAGTACCCGCAATAATCGTCGGCTGATAATACAGGCCGCCGTTAATAATCGACGAGAACGCCGAAGCCACCTGCAACATCGTAAGGTTCATACCCTGACCAAAGGTCATGTTTGCATAGCGCACCGCGTTGCCTTCCTGCTCTTCTGGGCTGACAATGCGTCCCGCCGCCTCGTAAATCTCGATGCCCGTCTTGCGGCCAAGTCCAAAATTATCCGTCAAATAATTGTAAAGCGTCGTCCGTGCGCCCTTCGTGATATTCGTACCGTCGCCCATCTTACGCAACACCTCAATACTACCGGTATTGAGCGAGTAGTCTAGTGCTTTGCGGAACGTAATCACGCCATTGCGCGTCGCCGTGCCGTACGCGTTGTTCATAACACGGTCGCCAACTACAGTTTTACCAGTGTTATTGTAAGTATCGTCTGGGTTTAATTTGCCCTCGTTGAGCGCCGCCGCGTAAGTAAATGGCTTACAGACCGAAGCTGGCTCATATGGCGTCTCCGCCACGCGGTTCACGTAAACATTCGGATCAGATTCAACCCAATATTTCTCCGGATCATAATTCGGATAATTCGCCATCGCCATAATACGACCCGTATTCGGATCCATTACCATCGCGCTCGCAGCTGCGATGCCGCCATTCTTTTTCTTTACGGTATTCTCGAGCACCTTCTCGACTTTGCGCTGAACGTTCGCATCAACCGTCAGCACGATGTTCTCGCCGTCTTCAGCTGGAATTTCAATATTATCGTCGCCAACTGTAATTGGAATTTCATTCACGTCAGTCACGGTCTTAAGCATGCCGTCTTTACCGGTCAAACGATAATTTAATGCGCCTTCAACACCCGAGCCGACGCCTTCCGCATTAATGAAACCGAGCAACTGCGCGCCGTTGCGACCCTCTGGATAAACACGACGCGAGGTCTCCTTGCGACCAACGCCACGCAAATTCATTTCCTTAATCTTCACAGTCGTATTGTAATCAACTTGCTTGGCGATTTCGTAATACATGTTCTCTTCGTTTTCCCAGACCTTGTCCCACTTCGCAATAATCTTATCGCCCAAGGCCTCCGTAAGCTTTTTCTGAACTTCTTCCTTCTTCAAAACGCCATTCGAACCGCCGTTCTTAATGATGTAATACGGATCCACGAAAATCGTCCAGGTGCGCTCGTTCATAATTGCCGGCACAACCTCTTCTTCGCCGTCCATGAAATAAACCTGGCCGCGCTTCGCGAGCAACTCATACTGGCGAATTCGCATCGCGTTCGCTTCTTTCACATAGTATTGGTGCTGAATAATCTGCAAAAAGAAAAGCCGCGATAAAAATACGCAGGCTACCGCAAGGAGTCCAAGCTTCAGCCAAAAATACCGCCATTCGCGACTAGTCATATCTATATTTTATTATACTTACGCTAAAATAGCGAGCCACTTGGACTCGCTACCACAAACCTTTTTATAAGCTACCGGACTAATCTTTTACAAATTCGGCATTCGTATTCGCGTCGGTCATCGCCGCGGCGACCGCGTTTGCGCTGTCGTTCGCTGCTGCTGCGGTGATTTTCGCATTCTCTACCGCTAGCGCATCACGACGCGCTTCAAGTTCTGCAATTTCACTATTAACGTTCGCAATATCTGCATCGTATTGCGCAACCTTAGTGCCCTGTGTCAGCGCGAATAACCCGATTGCTACTGCAACCAGGAACAGAATGAAGGCATGCATGAGCGAACCAATTTGCAAACTAGCATTATGGCGAACAGCATTGTGGTTTCGCATCCACGCCGCCGATCCGGTGCTCGTCATCCTTCTACTCGTATAAATTGCTGACATTTTTGTTTAATAATTCCTTTTTGTTTTTGTTAGAGCTTTGGCGGTGAGCTAGGCGACAAGAGATAAACACCTAGCTCCCTACCAAAGAAGGTCAAAATTTTTTACACACTCCGAAATACTTCACCTATTCGGTACCCCCGGTCAAAAGGGGCATGTAATAGATTAAGTCTCTAAGACTTTGGGCTATGAGGCCCAAAGCCTTAGCGGAAATTAACTTTGATCTGCTGTGCGCGAGACCTGTTGGTGACAATGATTTTTGCCATTGTTCGCTCCTTGTTTGTTTTTATTTTTACGATGGCGCCCGGAGCGAGTTTTCGGCGCCAGAAAATTATAGCTTCTCTGCCACCCTCAACTTCGCGCTCCTTGCGCGCGGGTTGTTAACAATTTCATTTACGTCCGCAATAATTGGCTTCTTCGTTAAAACCGTCAATGTCGACTCGATACCTTTGCTGCTTTCGTCTTTAAAGAAATCTTTGACGAGTCGATCCTCAAGGCTATGGAAAGAAATAATTGCTACCCTACCCCCTGGGTTCAACAACTTTGGCAACAGCGGCAAAGTACGTTCAATAATGCCCAGCTCATCGTTCACGACGATTCTAATGGCCTGGAAAATCTTTGTCGCTGGATGCGTATGCGAATAAGGCGACTTAGACCGAATCAATTCGGCAAGCTCGGTCGTCGTATTAATTGGGCGGTGCAAGCAAATTTCACGAGCGAGCATCTTGGCTCGTCCGCTTCTTTCCTCTGCATAGCGCTCAAAAATATCCGCTAGTTTCCCTTCGCTCCATTTATTCACTACAGTCCATGCGTCCAAATCCTGCTCACCATTCATTCGCATATCTAGGCGAGCCTCTTTTGCAAAGGAAAAACCTCTTTCCGCTATATCCAATTGCGGTGAAGAAACGCCGAAGTCGGCCAGTATCATATCAAACTTTTTATCACTCTCCACAAGTCGTAGCGCCGTACTATAAAAATCATCATGCATCAATTTCGGCTTCTCCTCTTGGTACTTCGCCTCTAAGAAATCAATTGCATTTTGATCACGGTCATTCAAAACCGCATCTTTATAATTCCGCGTTACTTCCAAAATTTTATCTGCGTGCCCACCATAACCTGCTGTTAAATCCAAATAACTTTCGCTTAGCTTCGGACGCAGCAAATGTAACACATCTGATAACAATACTGGAATATGAACTTCATTCATTCCTTCATTATATTATGTTCGAGCCCGTTCATCTAGAAATTTCAGGTGTTTGTGTTTTTTGTTGTTTATGTTTTTCCTTAACACATTAAGATCCATAACTGTGATGGCGTATAGCCAACATATTGTTACGGTGTTGAGAGACTTAATTTGTGTGAGGTGGAGTTATTTGTTTGGGAGGTGTGTATTTGTGTGTTGAAAGAGCATACAGTTTCTGTTTCGCGTGTCTTAAACGCGCCCAAAACTCCTAGATGGTCGGGTTCGAACGATGTAAATGTACTGCAAAAACAAGCTATTTACGCTTCGTCAATTTAATAATCTGGTACTGCGATTGATCCTGCTGTGTAGTTTGATTCATATAGTCAATCGTTGTTGCTTATTTTTGTTTTAGTGGTTTTTATTTGTGTTTCCACTTGTTCCCAGTTTAAGCAATTTTTCAGAAAATTTCAAGACCCTTTTTTATTCATTTTTTCACAGATCGGTGGAAAAATGGCGAAAATAACAGAGGTAAAACCGAACACAAAAATATTTCGCTTTTGGTTTTTCCACACTTG
>JAFYZJ010000048.1 GCA_017548735.1 Candidatus Saccharimonadota bacterium
AAGTTGACGATTGCCATCTGGAGCTTGACCATGTCGCCCTTGATGTAGGCGAAACGAGCACCAGCAACCTTGCTTGCGCGCTCTTTATCGATCCAACCGCGGGCCTGGCCGATTTCGTAATGGTTCTTTGGATCTTTGATATCTGGAATTTCACCACAAACTTCGGCGACCTGGTTGTCGTCTTCGCTGAGACCGATTGGTACGTCGTCTTCGTAGACGTTTGGCACCTGTTTAAGCTTCGAGATGAAGTCAGCTTCAATCTCGGCAAGCTTCGGCTCTTTTTCGGCGAGCTGGACCTTCAAAGCTTTGCCCTGCTCAATTAATTTCGGGTCTGGTTTGCCGCCCTTCATCTGGGCAGACACTTGATTGCGCTCCTGACGGAGGGCATCAATTTCTCTTGATAGTTCCTTGCGAGAATCGTCGAGCTTCAAAATCTCGTCGAGATCAATCTCGTAGGCTTTGTTGCGGATTGCATCCTCGACTTTCTGACGATTCGCACGGATGTAATTAATGTCTAACATACTAGATATAGTATAGCATATCCGTTCGGCTTTGGCGCGGTGTTACTCTCTTGCTTATGGTAATATGAAAGTATGTACAAAAAGCTCCGCGATTACACAAAATTTATCGAAAAAGCCTCCGAAAATCCAACGCCGGAATTGGCCGCATACCATCAGGCGATGCTCGCACAATTTCAGCACGAGAGACTGATTCATTTGCTAGTGACGCTATTCTTCGCGCTATTCATGATTATCTTTTTCGGACTCTTCTGTTTCTTATCGGTCGACGGCGGTCGTGGCGGGAATGTCCTAAATAACTGTGTCGGCGGCGTCGCGGTATTGCTGCTGGTTGCAACTATTTGCTATGCAATCCATTATTACCACCTAGAAAACGGCGTCCAGAAACTCGAAGAAATCACCAAAAAACTCTACAAATAACTTCACTAAAAAGACCGCTCATAACGGCGGTCTTTTTAACACTAGTTTCGCAGTACTAATTCTTTTGTTTGCTTTGCTGGTAGATTTCGTCGCCGCTGAAGGTATAGTACACATTCTTGTCGTCATTCGAAATCATGAAGTAGTTCGAGCTGCTAACCGAAACACGACCTTCGTAGGAGCCGGTAACCTTGCGGCCATCAGCGCTAAGAAGATCAACCTTATTATCTTCCTTCTTGCCGAAGATTAACTTTTCGTCTTTATAGAAGTCGATAGATTTGTATTCGCCGGAAACTAGGACACTACCGTCTTTGCCGAGCAAGTCAGCCGTCTTACCAGTGTAGTCATAGGCCGAATAGTATTCGCCGTGGCGAGCAATCGAGCTATATTTCTTGGACAATTCTTTACCATCTTTGCTGATGAGGTAGTAGCGTTCATTGCTATTTTCCTGTGATGGGTCGTTTACGATGATGTTGCCGTTTTTGTCGACGCCGTTGAGCTCGCCATAAGTGACATCTTTAAGTTCGTAAACCTGATTACCGTCGAGGTCGTAGAGCGCGATGCGTTTGTTCTTGGTGTCGCGGACAAAGTAGGAATTGCCGGAAATAGTTGGCGCATAGGTGCCGTCAATAGAAGCCTTTTCATTGCCATCAACATAAACCTTGATCTTGCCCTCTTTACTATCGAAGGCGGCGTAGTGGTTTTCGTCAAAGGCAACGTGGTGGCTGCTGCCGTAGCTCACATCGATGTCAGAAACTTCGCCGTTACGGATAAGGAAGGTGCCGTCATTGGTGCGGCAGGTCAAATACTTGCGATCGTAGCCATTTTTACTCTCGTCAACGAGAGAAACGGTCTTACATTTCTCGCCGTATTCGGAAACCTTGCCGTTGTGATAGGTCGCCCATTTGCCGTCGCTATACTTGCCGTTTTCGCTGAAAACAAAAGTCTTCAAATCTTTAGAAGCAGAACTAATCGTGTATGGAGTTTCAGACTCGATATCTTTTTCGACCTTGAGGGTTTTGTTGTTGAGCAGGATAGTGTGGCCAGCGTAGCGCATCGAGCCGGCGAGACGCTGATCGTAGCCCTCAAATCTTGGACGATCGGTGCTTTCGAAGGAAAGGATTTCATCGCCAAGCGCATTGAAAGTCTTGTACTGTGTTTCTTCAACAAGAACAGTCACGTATGGCATGTTGTAGCTATCAATGCAGTCGCTATAGCCAGAAATAACCTCGTCGCCGTTGCCCTTGATGAGCACTTTCTTGTCATTAATCGTGACTTCATAGAGACCGCCGCGCGTATTAATATCGTCGTACTGGCCAAACTCGACCGTCACATCGCCATTATTATTGATGATGCCATACTTGTTATCTTTGTTGCGAACGAGCGCATAGTTATCGACGAACTGGCTGACGGAATTAAAGATGAAGTCGGTCTTCTTGTCGCCGTTATCCTTGAAGAGCGCATAGAGCGAAGTCGATGAGCTGGTTTCGCGGATAAAGAAAGCATCTGTATCATAGACCGTTTTGTCTTTGTCTTTGTTGGCGTTGATAATGCAGAGCACCAAGATAATAGCGCCAACAATCAAGGCGACTGCTGCCGCGATGAAAATGATTGGTTTAATCTTAAATTTGCGTTTTGTTTTGGCCTTTTCTGGCTTTGCAATCTGGTCGACGACCGGTGCAACTGGCTGAGTCTGTTCCATAAATAATCCTGCTTAATTAATAAGCTTATTTTACCACGAAATGCCCCCGCTCGCTCGCTCGCGTTTTTATGCTTTACTTGGGGCGAGATATCTGATATAATTAGTCGTAATTATGAAAAAATCAATTCAACCTAAAGATTACGACTTTGTGGTGTTTGCCGATGAGCAGGCAAAGTTTTCTTTTCTAACTCGCTCCACCGCGAAGTCCGAAGAAACCATCAAATGGACTGATGGCAAGGAATATCCACTCGTAAAGGTTCAGATTTCTAGCGCATCTCATCCATTCTTCACGGGCGAAGAAAAGATCATCGATACCGAAGGTCGCGTCGACCGCTTCAAGGCTCGCGCCAAGAAGGCCGAAGCTCTCAAGGCTTCCCGCGGCAACAAGGTCGCCAAGGCTCAAAAAGAAGCTGCTAAAAAAGCTGCCAAGGCTGACAAATAATTTCGGAGGTTATAGATTATATGGCACGCAAAACTAAGGGTAAGGCTGTTCCGACTGCAAAGTTGAACCGCAACAACAACCACAAACACAGCGAAAAACGCAAACACTTGAACTTGCGCAACGGTCGCTAAAAAATATCTCCCAAACGGGAGATATTTTTTATTCTACAATACCGTGTTCTTTGAAGTAGTCGCGGACTTTTTCGATTGTCGCAAGCACTTCTTGTCGCGTCGCGTCATCCGCGCGGTCGTCGGCATAGTGCATAATGTCGCGAAGATAGCTGACGCCCTTACCGAATTGCTCCGTCATCCAATTATAATTCGGGAAAACCCAGATATGAAAATGCGAAGAACGCTCTTCTTGGACGAGTGTCACCTCGGAAATGCCGAGCGACTTCAGTGCTCTTTCGGCTGCCGCGGCAACATCGACGACCTCGTGGCGTTCAGCACTATTTAGCTCCGAAAGTGAACGAATGTGGCGCGAAACATTCACGACGAGGAAGCCTGGAATCGGGACTTCAGGATCGGCGGCGAGAACAGCAATGTCGCCCCTATAAATAACACCGCCAGGGACCATTAGCTTGCCACTCGTAATATCGCAGCCCATGCAATCAAAAGTCATTTCATTTCCCAAAAAGTCTGTTTCGGTTCTCATGTTATTCTCCTTTTAGTTTTTCCGGATAAACGATGTTGTCCGTTTTGCGTTCTTCAATGATCTTGCGCACATTTGCGTTCGTCGGCGAAATGCCCTGTTTTTTCAGGGACTTCGCAATTTCGCGGCCGAGGCCAGATTCCTCTTCGGAATAAATGCAGCCGCAATACTTCTGCATATAGAGACCGGCAGCGCGAGCTTCATCCTGGCCTTCGCGCCAGCCTTCGCGGAAATCGCGATAAAGAAATTCGATGCCGTATTCTTTCGCCATTTTTTGCATAATCTGGGCGATCTTGTCGTGCTTCTGGTAAATGCTATAAAGCAACGTTGTCGTAATTGTATCGTAGCCGTTTGCCTTGGCATATTCGAACGCCTTGCGGAAACGTTTTGGATAGCAATAATCTTCGCAGCGCGTATCGAGTTTTGTCGGATCAACTTGACAAATAAACTCATCGAGGCCGTAAGCGTCCTCGACAACTAGCTCAACTTGTTTTGTCGCAGCGTACTCTTTCAGGCAATCGCGACGCGCTTTGTATTCGGAATATGGATGAATGTTTGGATTGTACCAAAAAAGCGTCGGCTCAATGCCCTCGCCACGTAGACTTTTTATGCAATAAACGCTACAAGGGGCGCAACAGGTATGCAATAAAACTTTTTTATCCATAACTTCATTTTATCACGCGTTAATCTGTAAAATAACCGAATAAATACTTGCAAATCAAAATTGCTTATGCTTTAATTTAGTTAAAGTAGGTCAAAATACACACGAAAACAGGAGAGGGAAATGTGTAAAAATAAACACGCAATAAATGGGTCTTTATTGCACGTTGCCGTATTTGGGGCGGCAGTTCTAGCAACAAC
>JAFYZJ010000049.1 GCA_017548735.1 Candidatus Saccharimonadota bacterium
ATTCTCGCCGATGTAGAAGCAGGTAAAACGCTTTCGGATGCTTTTGGTAAGCACTCAGATATTTTTAGTAACGTCTATCTTTCTTTGATTCGTGCCGGTGAAGTTTCCGGTACGCTCGATGAAAGCTTGAAGCGTATCGCGACCCAGGAAGAGAAAGACGAAAAGATGATTGGTAGTATCAAGGGCGCAATGGTGATGCCGATTATTACGTTGGTGGTTATCTTTGCCGTCTTCCTCTACATGATGCTCGAGGTTGTGCCGCAGGTGGAGAACCTTTACGCTGACTTGGGCCAGACTTTGCCAGGCTTTACGCTCTTCTTGGTTGGCATCAAGAACTTTATCATCAGTTTCTGGTGGCTCGCAATTATTATACTGGGCGCATTGGTGGCTGGTTTCTTGCAGTTCCGCAAGACGGAGCCGGGCATTCGCATGGCGTCGGCATTCAAGCTCAACGTGCCACTCTTTAGCCCGCTTTTCCGCATGCTCTACATGGCGCGCCTTACGCGTATTTCGCAGATTTTGCTCGCAACCGGCGTGTCGGTGCTCGATACGATGAATATCGCGGGCGAATCGACGAACAACATTCACGTGCAAGAGCAGGTGCTCGACGCGGCAGAGCAAGTCCAGGGTGGTAAAGCAATGTCGGATGCGCTCAAAGACCGTCCGTATATTTTGCCGCTCGTACATCAGATGGCGGCGATTGGTGAGCAGTCTGGCAAGATGGACGAGATGCTCGGTAAGGCAGCACAGGTGTTTGAGGACGACCTAGAAGAGAAGGTCAATGCCATCTCTTCGGCAATTGAGCCAGTGATGATGATTCTCCTTGCAATTCTTGCCGGCGGTTTGGTTGGTGGTATCTTGTTCCCAATCTACGCACTCGTGAACGAAATCGCTTAAAACACTTGCATTTTGCTCATGCTTAATGTATAATTTTGGGTAACTGCAATATTTTATATCTGCAAAATAAAAATAAAAGGAGTCAAAATGACAAAAAATAAAAAAGGCTTTACGATCATCGAGGTGGTCTTGGTGCTTGCTATCGCAGGTCTTATCTTCTTGATGGTCTTTATTGCGCTCCCAGCTCTTCAGCGTGGTCAGCGTAACACTCAGCGCGAGGACGATATCTCTCGTTTCTTGACGGCTGCGAACGATTTCCAAACGAACAACAATGGTAAGACGCCATTCTTGGCTAGCGGTGGCCATGGTGGAGTCAATGACAAGTTTGTCATCCGCTACATTGATAACGAGTGCGAAACGGATACTAACGGCGGCACTTATAAAAAGTGCGGTAGCGAGTTTACTGATCCAGACGGTACGATTTATCAGATGCAGCACTATGGCGTTCCTGAATTCGGCGGTGAGTCTAGCAAGGATATCATCGGTACTGTGAAGTGGGATACTGCAAACCATACCGTTCGCGTTTACACTAACTCGTCCTGTGGCGATGAAGGTGAAGCTTTGAAGGGTAACGGTATCCGCCAGTACGCAATGTTCTACGTGCTTGAAGGCGACTCTGTCACCTGCAACGACAACCACTAAAATTGTCTAGGAAGAACCCCCGCCCGGGGGTTCTTTTTTGTGCTTCGGGTCAGCGTGGTAAAATGGAGATATGGACATCGCAGTTATGATTATTTTGGGGGTATTCGGGGCGGCTTTTGGGTCCTTTGCTTGTTGCCAGGCATGGCGCGTATACAAGCGTGACAAATCGCCGCGATCGCATTGTATGAACTGTAAATACCAGTTGAAGTGGTATGACAATATTCCGATTATTAGTTGGCTGCTTTTAGGAGGGAAGTGCCGCAAATGTCACAAAAAGATCGGCGTTGCTGAAATTTTGTCCGAGCTTGGGCTTGCTGCAGTATTTGTACTCAGCTACGCGTTCTGGCCACTCAAAAATGAATTATTTGTGAACGCTTTTGAAACGGCGAAGTTTGCATTGTTCTTGGGCGAATTAGTTTTGTTCGCAATTTTGTTTATTTACGACGCGCGTTGGAAAGAAATGCCGACGGCGGTACTTGTAGCAGGCTGCGTGATTGGTGTACTTTTCTTCGGCACTGCGATTGCGAAGACTTGGTATTACTCAGGTTTGAATTGGGAATTGTTCGCGAGCCTGCTTGGCGCGATTTTGATTTTGCCGGGCTTTTACTATTTGATGTATAAGGCGAGCAAGGAAACTTGGGTTGGAAGTGGCGATGCGATTTTGTGCGTGCCGCTTGCTTTGATGCTTGGCAATTTTTGGCTCGCAATGTTCTGTCTGTTCTTATCGAACATGATTGGTAGCGTGATTATGTTGCCGGTCACGATTATAAAGAAGCAGAAACATGCGATGATCCCGTTTGGGCCGTTCTTGATTCTGGGCTTCCTGGTCGTATTCTTCTGCGAATCATACTTTATGGGGTTAGTGAGCGGATTCTGAGATGTTTGTCGCGGATTTGATTAACGAATTTCTAGAGGCGCTGGAAGTCGAGAATGGCCGCAGTCGTTTTACGACGCGTAACTATGAGATTTGTTTAATGCGCATGATTGATTTTAGCGCGGAAGTTTATCCGGACAAAGATTTGAGGCCGGAAGACATTACGCCAGAGTGGCTGAGGAAGTATCGTTTATGGCTGAACCGGTTTGAGATTGAAAATGGGCACGGCAAGACATTGTCGGTGACGACACAGGCATATCATTTGATTGCGTTGCGCGGGTTTTTAAAATATCTCACGAAGCGGGGAATCAAGACGCTCGACCCGACACTGGTAGAGTTGCCGCGTACGCATCGTCCGCAGGTGACATTCTTGCATGTTGATGAAATCGAACGGATTTTTAATGAGATTCCGACCGATACGGAGACGGGCTTGCGCGACCGCGCGATTATGGAATTGCTATTTTCTTCGGGCTTGCGCGTGTCGGAGTTGATTAATTTGAATCGCGACCACGTGAACTTGAAGCGCAAAGAGTTTACGGTGCGTGGTAAAGGCCAGAAGGATCGCCCGGTGTTTATTACGGACGCGGCCGCCGAGGCAATTGAAGATTATTTGGCAGAGCGCAAGGATTCGTTGCCGGCGTTGTTTTTGAATAATTCGCGCAATACGCCGCTTCAGGGGACCTCTGGGAATTATCGCCGTTTGACACCGCGCAGCATTCAGCGAATTATCGAGAAATATGTGCGCGCAGCAGGGATTACGAAGCATGTGACACCGCATACGTTCCGTCATTCGTTTGCGACGGATTTGTTGATGAATGGGGCGGATTTGCGCTCGGTGCAATCTTTGCTCGGGCACGCGAATATTTCGACGACACAGATTTATACGCACGTGACCGATCCGCAACTTAGAGAGGTTCATAAAAAGTTTCATAGCGATATATAAAAAGGAGGGAAGATGGAAAATCCTGAACTTAATAAAAAACAATCAAATGTCGGCTACATTGTCACGATTGTGATTTTGGCGCTAGCGACAACGGGACTTTTGATTGCATTATTAATTGTGCTATTTACGAAGGGTGATTGCAATTGTGCCGGCGATCAGGGCGGTGATACATTAGATAGCCTTAGCCGCTCGCGGAGAAATACGCAACGCGAGGATGATATCTCTCGTTTCTTGACGGCTGCAAACGATTTCCAAACGAATAACAATGGTAAGACTCCATGGTATGGCGATAAAACAAACGAAAAATGGGTAACGCGCTATATTGACAAGTACTGTAGCTATAGCTATTCGATAGTTGATGTCGAGTATTATGATTGCAAAGCCGGTAGCTCGGAGTTCCGTGACCCGGACGGCGAAACATATCGGATTAGGTATGTCGGTGATCTTAAATGGGATTATGATTTAGATTCCGAGATGAGCGCTTGGCCGAACAATCATGAGATTGTAGTCGCAACCAATGCGATGTGCGGCGATAATGACACGTTCGAAACTGGATATAGCTCGCGTCAATATGCGATGGCATACAGGCTTGAGGGCGGTTCGATTACTTGCAACGATAATCATTAGGTACAAGATTTGTAATCTGTTATAATAGACGAAAAGGAGTTTATTTTTATGGCTGACAAAAAAGAAGCTAAGAAAATCGGTAAAGCGGTGGACAAGGTTGCAGAGGAAACGAAAAAGCCTAACGCTTGGAATATTGGTTTCAATAAGGCGAATAACCCTGACGGTTTGATTCAGCGCACTTTGATTATCTTTAAACCAGACGCAGTACAGCGCGGTATTGTCGGTGAGATTCTTCAGCGCTTTGAGCGCGTCGGTCTCAAGATTGTCGCGACCAAGATGGTGAATCCGGACAAGGATCATTATTACCATCACTACGAAGGTATTTCCAAGATGGTTTCGCGCCGTGGTCAGAAGGCATTTGACCTCGTGGTCGACTTCATGCTTTCCGGTCCAGTGATTGCAATGGTGCTTGAAGGCGTCGAGGCAATTCCAGTCGTTCGCAAGATTGTCGGTTCGACTGAGCCAATGGCGGCTGATATGGGTACGATCCGCGGTGACTTTGCACACGTTAGCTTCGGTTATGCCGATGCGCGCAATGAAGGCGTCGCAAACCTCATCCACGCTTCTGGTAACGCTTCCGAAGCAGAGCAGGAAGTTTCTTACTGGTTCAAGCCGGAAGAGATTCAGATTTACAAGACTTTGAGCGAACGCTTCACGCGCTAAGCTAAATTAGAAAATCCACGCTTCGGCGTGGATTTTTGATGTATCTTAAAAATGGTATAATATTAGGAGCTGGCCCGGTAGCTCAATGGATAGAGCGGCTCCGTCCTAAGGAGAAGGTTGTGCGTTCGACTCGCACCCGGGTCACCATTTTTGTGCATAATAATAGGCCGACATGCGTCGGCCTGTGAGGCGATTAGGGCTTGTAGTCCTCGAATACTGAATTGCCGCTAGTTTTACCTTTGACTACGCATACTAAATGCCCATTTTCTTTGTCGTATTTTGTAGTGATTTCAGGCTCACTGCGACGTTTTCCTTTGTAATCTTTCTTTTCGGTGTTCATGGTCGCCTCCTTTAGGAAAGAACAAATTTTCCCCAAAGTGGGGAATGCGGTTATTATGATATTTTTTCGTCATTTTGGCTAGCGTTAGCTTTTTGCATCTGTACGCTTATGGTAAAATATAGATATGGAATTTGATGGCCAGCGTGAGGGGGAAGAAGTTATCTATGTCTTTCGTCGCCACATCGTGACGTCGATTAAGGGCTTTTTGTGGATGGTTCTTATGATGGGCCTCGGTGTCGTGCCGCACTTCATTTGGCCGGATAATAGCACGATGTTCGTCGTTTGGCTAATCTTCGCCGCCGTTGGCGTTTTGGGTTGGGGCTACAGCCTAATACTTTGGTATTTTAGTTTCTATATTGTCACGAGCGAACGCTTGCGCCAGACGCGTCAGAAGGGAATGTTCCATAAAAGCGTCGTCGATCTCGAGCTTGGTCATATCCAAAATATGAGCTACGGCGTGAATGGTTTGTTTGCGACTATCTTTAATTACGGTTCGATTTTGATTCAGACTGAGGCGGGCGATCTTGTGATTAGCATGGTGAGCCATCCTGAGACAGTGTATAATGAGTTAGAGAATACTTGGCATGAAAAAAGATAAGAAAAAGAAAGCAATCACCCAACAGAATCTCGAGGAAAGTCGTGATGAAATATTGTCGAAGGGCAAAAAGTTCCGCTATCCTTTCCAGTACTCCAAGCATCGCTTGGTGATTATTACGATTTTGATTTCGATTATTGCCGTGGCTGCGTTCGGCTTTTTGTGCTGGTTCCAGTTGTATCAGGCGCAGAACACGAGTGATGTGATGTATCGTTTTGCGAAGGCGTTTGGTCTGCCGGTTGCAAAGATCGATGACGTTAGTGTGAAATATAGCGATTATTTGATGCTTTATCGTAGTAGTATCAAGTCGATTGAGCGCCAGCAGGGTGCACTTGATGATAGCGAAGATTCGAAGTTGCTCGATAGCTACTACAGGCGCCAGGCATTGAATAGCGCTGAGGAAGAGAGCTATGCGCTCGCGAAGCTCAATGAAATGGGCAAGCCAGTGACCGACGAGGAGATTGATGAGGTTGTAGAAGAGCACAAGACGATTGATGGCGAGGTGCGCAGCGATCAGGCATTTGAGGGTATCGTGCGCGATAATTTCGGCCTTAACATGACCGAATATGGCCGCATGATTAAACTATCTTTGGCGCGCAAAAAATACTCCGCCGAAATCGACGAACGTGCGAAGAAATTGGTGACCGAAATCGAGGCGAAATTGCAGACGAATTCTGATTTTGCGAAGATCGCCGAAGAGTACAAGACGAACGATATTTTCAGCTATGAGACTTTGAGCGAAAAGGTTGATGTGACGAGCCTCGACTCTGGCCGTGCAGCGATGGCGATGACGATTAAGGAAGTTGGTGGCATTTCGAAGCCATTTATCTCGAAGAGCGGTGATGGTTATTACATCGTGAAATTGACCGAGCGTGAAGATTCACGCGTGCGCTACGATTCGATTTGGGTGCGCTTCACGGAATTCGACGACCGCATTCAGAAGTTGCGCGAAGAAAACAAAATTGACGAATACATCAAGCTCGAGGGTGGCGAAACGATTGAAGAAGATAAAAAAGAATCCGCTAAATAGCGGATTCTTTTTATTTGGTAGCGAATTGATACATCGCGATAGAGGCGGCGACGGATAGATTGAGGCTGTCGACGTATTCGCTTTGATTGATATAGACCGGCGTGGCGTCGACTTTGTCGCAGAAATCTTTTGGCAGGCCAGCAGCTTCGTTGCCGAAGATTAGGGAAATGCATCCGTCCTTGTACTTGGCGGCATCGATTGATTCGAGCGCTTGCGCCTGTTTGTTTAGGATGAAAGCGAAATGTGTACAATGCTTGGCGTCTTTTGCGGATTTGTAATATTCTTCCTCATTGCAACGGTGGATGACGAGGTGGAAAACAGCGCCCATCGAGGCGCGAATGACTTTTGGATCATACGGATCAATTGCTGGCTCGACGATGCTAATGAATTTGAAACCAAACGCAACAGCACTGCGCATAATCGTGCCAAGATTGCCAGAATCAGAAGGGTGAACTAGGACAATTTCGCTAAAGAAACTCGGTGCCGCATTAATATCTTTGAGGCTATAGAGGCCGCTTTTTTGGAATTCGGCCATCAGCAAACAGCTATCTTTTGCGCCGAGAATATTAAAAGCTTTGGTCGATTCAACAATTTCAACGTTGCGATCTTTCAATTCGTTGAGGATTTTTACCAAATCGTCACCATGTTTTTCGACGGGGCGGAGAAAGACGCGAGTAATTGCGCCTGGATGAGCCTTCAAAAGTTCCGCCACAAGTGTGGCGCCCATTGCGTAGCTGACCTCAGAGTTCCTTTTGTATTTTTGAAGCTTCATATCTTATTATTATATCAAATTTCTTATGGTTTGTCAAGGTAGGCTTGGATCTGGGACGACGGTGAAGTCGCTGATTGGGGAGCCCTCCCAGAGTTTGGTGACATCTACGCCTCTTTCGACGGCGGCATCGAAGGAATCTTTGCCGGCTTGAGTGAGGTAGACATTTTGGAGTCTTGGCATATTGAGGAACATGCCGGAAAGGCCTTTGTAGCTAGAACGGTTGCCGGTTTCGTAGTACATGCCTTCGCCGGATCCCGGCCAGTTTGAATTTGTTGCCGAGTCAAAGACCCAGCCCGTGAGGTCGACGGTCGTTAGGCGGGTAGCGCGGAGCATTTCGCCTGCAGCGAGAAGCCCACTAGTGTCCCAGCCGGACAGGTCGAGCGTGCCATTGTTGCCCACGAAGGACGAGGCGCCATTTAGGAAGCCGCCAACATCAATCAAATTCTTAGTATCCCAATGCGAGATGTCGCCGAAGTCGACGAGCGACCTAGCGTCGTCGAACATATTGTAGGCGATTTTTACGTTTCCGGTGTTCCATCTGGAGAGATCGAGCGACACGAGTTTGAAGTTGTCGCAGAACATGTGGTTGAAGGATTGGACTTTTGAGACGTCCCAGCCGGAAATGTTATATGCGGTCATATTGCCTGCGCCGTAGAACATAGCGGTCATGTCTACCACATTTGAAACGTCCAAGTTTTCGAGTCCAATTATCTCTTGTAGCTGCCCGTTGCCGGCGTATGATTCTCCGACGGCGAACATCATGGTCATATCGGTGACTTTTGAGACGTCCCAGCCGGATATATTTATAGAAGTAAGAGATTTTGCCGTTGCGAACATATAGGACGAGTCAACGACATTCGATGTGTCCCATTTTGATAAGTCGATTGTTTTGAGAGATGTGGCCATATAGAACACGCCGAACAGGTTTGTAACGTTTGAAGTATCCCAATCGGCAATATCTATTGAAGTTAGGGCATCTGCCCCGGCGAACATGCAGGACATGTTGGTGACGCTAGAGGTGTCCCAGTTTGAGATGTCTACTGTGGCAAGGGAATTCGTGTAGGCGAAGATGAAGCTCATATTTTCTACACTAGAGGTGTCCCAATTTGATACGTTGAGCGACGTGAGCGATTCTGCGCCATAGAATGCTGCCATCATATCGACGATATTTGAGGTGTCCCAGTCCGGTATATCTAGAGTTTCGAGGGCTTTCGCTTCGAAGAAGATCCCCTTTATGTCCTTTGCGCCCGACATATCCCAGTCTGATATGTTTAGCGATTTGAGGGCGTAGGTGCCCTGGAACATTGCGGTATAGTCTTCTGCCTCAGACATGTCCCAGTCGGCCAGGGCAGGGGCATCGACGAGGGCGCGCATGTGATCGCAAAGGTGGCTAATATTGCTACCGGCTTTAATGGTACGGGAGTTGGAGAAAAGATAGATAATGCCGGCATCGTCGGTATTGTCGTACCAGGCATAGATAGGGTCGGAGCCGTTCTCGGATATTATATGCGCAGGGTCGCTCGTGTCGAAACCAACTGGTAAAGATGTGGCGCGCCTAATTGATTTGATATTGTAGTCTTCGGTCCAGGTTGGGTCGTTTGGGTCAAGGGTTGTTCCGGCGATGGTTTTGAGTTTTTGATTGACGTCTCCGCCGCGAAGCAGCGTGGCGCCCGTGGTCCAGGCGCTCCGATGTTCCGCGTCGATGGTTTGGATGGTTGCGCTGAGCGTATAAGTTGCATCATTGTATGGCGAATTCGCTAAGTTCGCGTCGCAGTTGAGCGTGACGCTGGTCATAAATGGAGTCGAGGTGGCGCCTGGGGCGAGATCTTCTTTATAGTAATAATAGTAGCCGTCTCTTGTCCAGTCGGCGGTGTTGATATCTATGACGGCCCAGTTTTGGATATCGCCATTATCGTCCGTGAAGGTTGTGAAGAGATCGTTGCCGTCGGCGTCTTTCCAACTTTCCGCAATGCCTACTCTGGCCGCGATAGGAACGGCGCCGTCGTTTTTGACGGTGATAAGTTTTTCTTTCGTTTCGCAGGTGAGCCAATTTGAAGGGGAAACAAAGGTTTCGGTTACAGTCGTTTTGTAGTCGGCAATTCCGAAGAGATTTTCGAGAATGGATTGATCGTGTGAGAAGGCGAAGGTGACTCCGATTGAAATTGCGGCGAAAACAACAAGAAAGACTAGAGGCTTCTTGTTCTTTTGGGTGAGTTTTTTCATTCGCTCATCTTGACCTGTTTATGCTTTAAGATTAGCATAAACAGGATACCCCTGTAAAGAAGTGAGGTAGTTCTGTGCTATACTAAAGAAGTCGCGGGTATCGTATAGCGGCTATTATGTTTGCTTCCCAAGCAAGAGATGAGGGTCCGACTCCCTCTACCCGCACCAATATAGGAGAAAAGATGAAGCTGATATCATTTAAAGATGTTACCAACCTAAATATTGACAGTAAGACGTGCTTTGAGTGGGTGTCAGAAATGATCAAGACGAAGTCCGACGCGCTTTTGCCGAGCAAAATCAGCATGAAGCCGACGGACGATATTTTTTGTAATGTGATGCCGTCGATTATTAGCGAGAATCGCGGCGGGGTAAAGGTGGTGACACGTTATCCGAAAGAAGTCCCGAGTCTTGACAGTTTGTTGCTGCTCTATGATGCAAGCAATGGAAAGAAGCTTGCCGTGATGGATGCGAACTGGATTACGGCAATGCGCACTGGCGCGGTGGCCGTTCATTCGCTGCAGCTACTTGCGCGCAAAGATTATAAGACGATTGCGATGATGGGGCTTGGCAATACGGCGCGTGCGACGTTGAAAATTTTGCTTGATTTGAACCCCGATAGGCAGTTCCAAATAAAGCTGTTGCGTTACAAAAATCAGGCAGAGGACTTTATTAAGCGCTTCGAAAACTATAGTAATGTTGAGTTTTCGGTCGTCGATACAAACATTGATTTAGTGAAGGATTCGGATGTCGTGATTTCCTGCGTGACGTCGATTCTCGAAGATGTGTGTCCGGACGAATATTACAAGCCGGGCGTGCTGGTGATTCCGGTGCATACGCGCGGGTTTATGAACTGCGACTTATTCTTTGATAAGGTCTTTGCCGATGATTATGGCCACGTGCATCATTTTAAAAACTTCGACAAGTTTAAACAATTTGCCGAGGTGGCAGATATTGTGAATGGCAACGCGCGTGGGCGCGAATCGGATGACGAGCGAATCTTGGCCTATAACATTGGCATTTCAGTGCATGACGTTTTCTTTGCAAGCAAAATTTACGAGATGGTTGAAAAGCAGGGCATCAAGGTGGCGGAGTACGATAACCAATCGCCGACCGAGAAGTTCTGGATATAATGTGAAATTCATAAAAAAAATAACGCCTGATGGCGTATTTTTCCGTAATGGCGGGCCCGACGCGACTCGAACGCGCGACCTCCTCCGTGACAGGGAGGCGCTCTAACCAACTGAGCTACGAGCCCTTACTTGAGCTATTATAGCGGATTTCCGCATGAAACGCAAGTAATTTGTGATATAATACTGATATTGCCGTTGTAGCTCAGCTGGCAGAGCAGCTCATTCGTAACGAGCAGGTCGCTGGTTCGATCCCAGTCAACGGCTCCATTTTAGACAGGAATCCCGTAAGGGATTTTTTGTTGCGATATTTTTGACTATAAAATAAACATAAGCTATACTGTAAAAAAGGTCATCGATGAAAAGACTCAAAAAAGAGAAGAAGAGCAAAAAAGTGATTCTTTTGCCGGTGTTGGCCCTTGTTATTGTGGGTGCGGCCGGTCTTGTTGTCTATGCTTTGAGTCATAATAATTCGGACATTTCCGGCGAGTTAACTCTCGGCGGGGCCGGTGTGGATATTATTGAGGATTCGGATGAAGGTTTTGGCAAGAGGGAGATCTCCTTCAAAAACCGCGCAGACAGTAATATGCCAGTACTTTTGAGGATTGGCTATAGCGAGACTTGGGGTGACGGATCGGTCAGCAACACCGTGAACGGTGCTAATGTCGTGACAAAGAACTGGACGAGTGATTTTACGACTGATTTCGTCGACGGCGGCGACGGTTGGTATTACTATAAGAAGACTTTGGCACCAGATACGGCAGTTCAGGTGCTTTCTAGCATCGCGCTTACGAACAATAGTTATCTCGCATACGATTATGACTTGGTCTTCCGTTTTGAAGCGATTCAGCCAACTGCCGATGCGGCGTTGGAGCTTTGGGGTAAAACTGTAGTGGTGGCTGACGGGGCAGCGACGTGGACGTTCTAAGAAAAATCGTTCATATCTTGAGCTATTTTTGTTATGTGATTATTGGCGTGTATGCGATAGTTTGCGCGCCGATGATTTTTGGTAGCAAGCCGGTGGTGGTGCTGTCCGGATCGATGCGCCCAACCTATGAGGTCGGCACGATTATTTATTACAAGCAGGTGCCGAAGGAAGAAATCCGCGAGAGTGACATTGTTACTTACCAGATGGGCGATACGATGGTGACGCACCGCGTGAAGAGAATTGAGAATGGCGCGTTTATCACGCAGGGCGACAACAATAACGTCGAAGATGGGCGTCCGGTTGAATACAGCGCCGTGCTTGGCAAGATTGGCGGGGTGGCAATTCCGGTGCTTGGCTTTGGCGTGCAGTTTGTTAATACGCATATGTGGGTGTTTGCAATTTTAATTGGCATCCTACTACTTGAATTCTTGCTCAGTAATATAAAAAATGATAAAATAAGCGTAAGCGAAAAAGAAAGGAATAATAATGAAGAATAAGAAACCAATCATTGCACTTGGCGCGCTCGCAGTGCTCGGTTTGATCGGAGGTACGATTGCTTACTTCACAAGTGAGGCTACTTTTGATAACGTCTTCACAACAGCAACTTATAAAACCAAGTCGACGGAGACCTTCTCCAGCCCAGATAACTGGCTCCCAGGCCAGACCGTGGCAAAGTCGGTTGTGACTTTGAATGAAGGTACGATTCCAGTCGCTGTCCGCGTTTCTACGGCAGAGAAGTGGACACTCGAAGATAACACCGAAATTACGATGCCTCATACTTTTGGCACCGGTACGGATGCGGTTACCTACAATAGTGATCGCGATCTCGTCACTTTGAACTACGGTACGAATAAGGCTACGATGTGGCTTGATTCTACGGACACCACTAACGATAAGCATCTTTATTACTACAAGAAGCTTGCGCCAAACGCTACGACTGACGAGTCCTTCTTGACGAGCGTCACGCTCAACTCCAACGTCACCACCGACACTAACTGTGTTACGGAAGGTGTGGTTGGTGAGGGCACCGTCACTAAGACTTGCACCACCGGCATCAAGGGTCTCGGCAAAGCAACTTACACTTTGACGATTACGATTGAGACGGTTCAGGCCGATCAGTATCAGAATGCTTGGACGACTGCTCCAGCCATTACTGAAACCGACACCAACTAATTAGCAATTAAATAAGGAGGATGCGATGAAGAAGGTTTTATTGGCAATACTTGCTAGCCTCTTCATCGCTACTCCTGTTTTTGCGGCCGAAAATAAAGTCTATATTTATGAGGCCGACGGCAAAGTCTACTATGACGGCGCGCTCTTCGATGATCGATTTATGGTTCACGAGAATATGGCTCCTGGTGACAGCTATACGGATTATCTCGTGGTTGAAAATGGCACATCGAAAGATTACGAAGTTTATTTTAAGATTTCTGCCGATGACAACTCAGTGAAGGCAGATGATTTGCTTGAATATATCGAAATGGAGATTTCGATTGACGGCACTGCTTATTATGACGGTAAGGCGAAGGGTTTGGATTATCGTGACCAGGGCGTTGATTTGTCGAACGCCGTACTAATCAAGCGTTTTAATGCGGGCGATAGGGCAACGATGAAAGTCGATACTTATCTCGACGCTAACTATGGCAGCGGCATTAACTTTGATACAAATAGTGGCGACGACACGAGCGTGAGTGGCCTTATTTCGAAGACGCAATGGACTTTTTACATCGTAGACGTTACTGAACCGAAACCGGATGACGATGAGCCGATTAAACCGACTCCGGTTAACCCCAAGACGAATGACGATTTTTCGCCTTGGTTTTTTGTTATTTTTGGCGCTTCACTTGCGATATTAATCGTATTAATTATAGTGGAGCGTGTATCTAAGAAGAAAAACAAAAAATAGAGAAGCCGCCCTGAAAATGGGCGGTTTTTTGTGGTAAAATAATGTTAACGCTATGAAAGAATTAGCCGAAGATTTTAAGGCGATAGCGAAGAAAGATCGCAGCCTGTTTGTATGGATGGCCATAAACTTTTTGTTGAGTTTGTGGATGTTTTTGATTCCGGTATTTGATTTGAAACCAGGACGCATTAAGGTGTGGG
>JAFYZJ010000001.1 GCA_017548735.1 Candidatus Saccharimonadota bacterium
AGCGAGCGCCGCCACTGCGCCTAATTTAATAATCTTTTTCATCAACAACTCCTAATTATTTACTTTGACCAACAAAAACCATCTCATGAGCCTCTCATGTATTACCTCCAAATTATTTCTGCATCAAAAATAACGCAGACTTAGGCATCTGCGAAGCATAAGTACGATATTTTCTCTGTTACTTCTTTACGGCCTTGTCGGTCACATCGAATTTCTCGATATAAAGCCCAGTCGCGAGCCTCGTTTGCGAATAGAACGCGCACAAAGATGAATAGACAATCGAAATAATTGGTGCAATCGCCCACTGCAAAACCATCATCGCCTTACGCGTCTTGCGATACTTTGCCGGTCTTGGCGGCAGCATCTTCATCGACAAAATCAACGACACGAAAATACCAATCGTCGCAATCATTTCGACGACACCTACCACCCCTGGCAAATTATGCGAAATCAAATCACGCGACTGATAATTCATCAAAAGTGGAACCCAACCACCAAACGCAATAATTGGCGCGGTAGCGGCGAGCGTCACGTGGCCATCAAGCAAACGAATGAACTTCGGCACCAAGGTTAAAAGCGGCACCGTGCGTTTCTTTGAAAAGAGATAGTCGCCAACATAGGCCACATCCGAAGCGCCATAGTCCCAGCGACGAAGCTGCACCCACTGTGCCTTCAAAGTCTTGAACAAAGTATCCGACAACACCGCATCCTGATAAATCGGGGCGCGAATCGGCAACACTTCGTAATCGCCGTCAAAGTAGAACAATGAGCGCCAATACTGGTGTCCGTCCTCGACAATCGTGCGTGTACTCCAAAAATTCATCTCGACGAGCGCGTCGAGCGGCTGCGAATGCGATGCGAAGTTGCGCAAAGTATGCGGACGCATTGCGCAAATCAGATTCCAGAACGAGTTCGTCGACGCAACCACGCGTGTCACCGCCGGCGCGTCCCAAATGTTATTCGTAAACAAGGAAACTGGCTGATAGCTCAAGCGCTTACGATCCTCGTGCACGATGTACTCGTACGCCACCTGGTCAAAATAGCACTTGTGCGGGCGGTTATCGCTATCGAGCGTCGTCACAATCACATCACTGTAGCGCATACCCTTTTCCTTCACATATTTCTGCAGCGCCTTACCGGCAAAAGTAATGTTGCCACCCTTGCCGACCACCTCGTCCTTGAGGTTGCCCGGATGCTTCGACATGATAAACGCGCCAAATTTCTTGCCATAATTCTTTTCGAGCGTCTTTGCGACCTTTTCTGCCGCCTCGCCGCCGCGCTCTTCGTAAGCCAGCACGAGAATCATACGCTCCTTCGGAAAAGTCGTCGCAAGCACCGAATCCATCGTCGGCACCAACACGTCGAGCGTCTCGTTGTACATTGTCACAATCACCGCATGATATACTTCGCTCGGCTTCGGGAAATACCCCTCTTCTGCCGCCGCCATCATGCAAAGATTGCGCAAATGCTGCTGGTAATCATAAGCTTCGCTCTTCGTGCCAGCCAAACGATTATAGCTCTCCGCCGGATTCTCAAGCTCCGCCAGGCGCTTCGACCAGTCCACGCGCATCCCGCGCTTCAAAAGCTTCCAACCCTGCACCGTGCGAATCGCAATGCCAATACCCTTCACAAGGTTCATAATCACGATCAAAAGCAAATAAATCGATGCCAAAATTGGCGAAATAATCGACAAGATAATCAAAAGCGCCAGCATAATATAGCTGAGCGTTGCCGGCAGCATCTCAAAAAAGCGGTAACGAACCGTTCTCTTCCCCCGCGGGATTTCAACTACCTTCGACATCTAACCTTCTCCGACAATACTGAGCAAAAACTTAATACCAATTGCTAAAATCAAAATCGATGCGCCAAGCAACAAACGCGCAATATCTTTGCCGCGCTTCGTATGCAAGCGTGCCGCAAGCAGAATATGACCACCACCCATCGTAAGCGCAATCAAAGAAAACGCCAACAAATAATACCAGTCACTCTGCTCGTAGCCACGATAAATATCCGAATAGCGCGCCCACACCTTAATGCGTCCTGGTTTCAAATCAAATACCGGAATCAAAAACATCCACAAACTCAACAAAAAGTTTATGGCCATCCATACAAACAAGCTGCGATCTTTCTTTGCGATCGACTTAAAATCTTCGGCTAATTCTTTCATGGCTTTCCTTTATTTTACCATAAACTACATCAAAAAACCGCCCCGTAATCGAGGCGGTATTTTATTTTTTGTTTTTCTTATTGAGTGCGCGCTCCACCAGGATAATAATGATTAAACCTGCAAGTGAAGCGCCAAAAATAACGAAAAGCCAAGGCGAAAAGTCGTCGTTCGTCTTTGGCACGACCGGGGTTGGGTCGACAGGAGTCGGAGTTGGAGTTGGATCCGGTTCAGGACCAGGGCCAGGTGGCGTTGGGCCGTCAGATGCCTCGACGACATAGAAAGTCCATTCCGTCTTCGACATCAACCCGCTAATACTCGTGTCGTCACTGCTCGACGAGTCGAAGTTCACATTGTTGCCGTAATTCGCGTCGAGATAAGTATCGACTCTCATCGTTACCCGCTCGCCTGCGCCAAAGCGCTTGATGAGCACCGCGTCAGTCAAATTGACGCCCTGATCACGGTAATCTAAGCCTTTTGCTTTGCCGTCATAGAACTGCGTACCGTCAATCGAAATTTCCATCTCGATATACTCGAGCAAATCATCCGCCTTGACCGAGTTGTCATCGGACGAAATCTTGAAATAAATATCATAAGCCTTTGATGTGCCATTTTCGACCGCGAGATAATCCGTGTAGCTGCTACCCGGAGTCATATTCTCGTGAATCATAAATCGATCATCAAAGAGCGCACCATCATAGTAGATTTTGCCGTCGGCCTCATAAATATAGACCTTATTTTCGGCCGCAAAAACAGGAGTAGCGATGAAGAGGCTAGCAAGTATTGCCAATAAAACCTTCTTCATCGCATCCTCCTTATTTAATTGCTAATTAGTCGTTGTCGGTTTCAGTAATGGCTGGAGC
>JAFYZJ010000050.1 GCA_017548735.1 Candidatus Saccharimonadota bacterium
GAATGCAAATGGTGGCCGTGCGGCTGAATACGCAATCGTGCGTAAGTTTATGAATGACGCGGGTCGTCGCGTTGAGGTGATGGCGAATTTTGAGCCTTGTTTTGCCTATTTTAATGAATGGTGGAAGCAGCTATTTGGTGAAAGTGAGGGCAAGGAAAACAGGGGTATTTTCCCGGCAAGCGTGATCGATACGACCGATTTGCACTCGATGGGGCAGTATCTCCAGGAGGGCGCGCGCGATATCTTTGAAACTGTGCTTGAAATTGAAGAGGATGATGAATCGGTGGTCGTGCCAGAGGGCGACGATGGCGATGGCTTAGGCTATTTGGCGGGCCATTCGCTCGCGAGCATTAATCGTGTCGCAAAAGAGGCGACGATTGGCGCGCATCGTGACGATGGCGACATTCCGGTGCTCAGGATTACGGCGCCGCGCATCGATGCCGAGTCGTTGGGTGCGCTATTTTACTTCTTTGAAATGAGTTGTGCACTGAGCGCGACAGCGCAGGGCGTGAATCCATTCGATCAGCCGGGGGTTGAAGCATACAAGCGACGCATGTTTAAATTACTTGGTAAACCTGGATTCTAAAAATGTTTTTAAAATTTGTTCAGATTTTCCTTATTTCGATGGTGCCGCTCGTGGAACTACGCGGTGCGATTCCGGTGTCGCAGATCATGGGGCTGCCGATGGTGCCGTCCTATATTGTCTGCATCGTCGGCAACATGCTGCCGGTGCCGTTTATCTATTTCTTTGCGGATAAGTTTTTGAACTGGGGCAAGGACAAAAAGGTTGTCGGTAAATTCTGTCGTTGGTGCCTAAAGAAAGGACATCACGCCGGCGAGAAGCTATCGAAAAAAGCAGGCCAGAAAGGGGCTTTCTTGGCGCTGCTTCTATTTGTTGGTATTCCGATTCCTGGAACCGGCGCATGGACCGGCACTTTTGCGGCGAGCTTCCTTGGTTTTGGTTTCAAGCGCTCGGTAATCGCTATTATGCTTGGTGTTTTACTCGCCGGCGTTATTATGATGAGCGCCTCGGCGCTTGGCCTGGCGCTCTTCTAATAATTAAAGGTTGTCTTTAATCTCGTCGATGATTTTTTGCTTGAGGCTGGCACGGGTGCCACTAATCGTAATCGACTTGCCGTTGACGAGGATGGTTGGAGTTGCGGAAACGTTGTCGTCAGAGCCGAGCTTTTTGTCAGCTTTGATCTTGTCGGCAATGCTGGAATCGTCGAGGTCGGTCTTGAACTGGTCGACGTCGCCATCGTCAGCGATGTCTTCGAAGATTTCTACGAAGGCAGCGGTGCGGTCGTCTTCGTCGCTTTCATATTCCCAGTCGCTTTGGTTTGCGAAAACGGCGCTGAGCATTTCCCAGAAGTAGCCCTGGTTGCCGGCGGCCTCAATAGCGGCGACAGCGGCTTCGGCATTTTTATGGTAGCTAAGTGGGTAGTGGCGATAAACGAACGCAACTTTGTCGCCGTATTCTTCGTAAATTTCGTCAACGATTGGAGTGACAGTGGCGCAGCCTGGGCATTGTGGGTCAGCGTATTCGATAACGATAACCTTGGAATCGCGCTTGCCGCGCACGTGGTCAGTTGAGGCGATAGCTGGGTTATCTTCACCCTTTTTATCATCTTTCTTATCGTCTTTTTTGTCGTCCTTCTTATCGTCCTTCTTATCATCTTTCTTGTCGTCTTTGACGATAGAAGTGTCATCGTCTTTCTTGCCGTTGTTCTGGTTGATGAGAACAATCGTGAGTACGACGCCTGCGGCGATGAGCGCGGCAGCGAGAATGATAATAGTGATAATTAAGCCAGTTTTGCCACCGGATTTTGGCGCAGCTGGAGCTGGAGCGGTAGCTGGCGCTGGTGCGCTTTTGGCTGGCGCTTCTGCTTTTGGCTTCTTTGCAAAGATTGATTCTTCTGCCATTATTTATTCCTCCTAAATGGGTTAGTTAAACCTAACGTCGAATCAAGTTCGGCGATACGCATTAATTCATTATACTTCGCAATACGCTCAGAACGCGAGAGGGAGCCGGTTTTAATTTGGCCGGTGCCGAGGCCAACCGCGAGGTGAGCAATAGTAGTATCTTCGGTTTCGCCGGAGCGGTGAGAAATCACGCTGGTGTAGCCGGCCTTCTTGGCGAGCAAGACTGTATCGATAGTTTCGGAAAGCGAACCGATTTGATTGAGCTTGACGAGAACGGAGTTTGCGACGCCGTTGTCGATGCCTTTTTGGAGAAGCTTGGAGTTGGTGACGAAGAGATCGTCGCCGACGAGCTGGATGCGGTCGCCGAAGCGTTTGGTTTGTTCTTTCCAGCCATCCCAGTCGTTTTCGCCGAGACCATCTTCAATCGAAACAACAGGGTAGTGATCGATAATCCACTGGTACCAGTTATTGAGGTCGTCGCTAGACTTCCAATCGCCATTGGTCTTGAGTGTGTAGTGGTCGCCGTCAGCAAATTCGGAGCTGGCGACATCCATGGCAATGCAGATATCTTCGCCTGGGCGGTAACCGGCAGCCTGAATGGCGGCCATGATAAGGTCGAGTGGTTCGTTGTTGCCTTCGCGGAGACTTGGAGCGTAACCACCCTCATCGCCTACGGTCGTAGCGTAGCCGCGCTCCTTGAGAATCTTGGCGAGTGCGTGGAAGACTTCGGCGCCCATACGGACGGCATCATTCATATTCGGTGCGCTGACTGGGATAACCATGTATTCCTGGAAATCAGTTGACCAGCCAGCATGCGCGCCACCGTTCATGACATTCATCATTGGCATTGGGAGGCACATTTCGTCAGTCGTGCCGGCGAGCTCAGCGATGTATTCGTAGAGGCGCATGCCATTAGAATGCGCGGCAGCCTTGGCGACCGCAAGGGAAACGGCGAGAATTGCGTTGGCGCCGAGCTTTGATTTATTCTCGGTGCCGTCGAGGTCGAGCATGAGCTGGTCGATCTCGCGCTGCTTGGTAGCGTCGTTGCCGATTAAGACGTCAGCAATCTTATTGTTGACGTTCCAGACGGCCTTTAAGACGCCTTTGCCGCCGTAGCGTTCATTATCGCCGTCGCGAAGCTCGAGGGCTTCACCGGCGCCCGTAGAAGCGCCTGATGGCACAGCGGCGCGGCCAGTCGAGCCGTCTTCGAGAACGACGTCAGCTTCGACAGTTGGGTTGCCACGTGAGTCCAAAATTTGGCGCGCATGGATTCGTTTAATATTCGTATTTTTTTCTTGCATAAATGATGCCTCACTCCCTTAAAATTACACAAAATTCTTATGTATATAATAGCAAATATAAAATGTTTATGCTATTATTAAGCCAAGTTTACATTTAAGGAGGGCAGTTTTCACATGGCTACGAAAAAACAGCCAGCAAAGAAGACGACTACTGCGAAGTCTTCGATCAAAAAAGCAAAGAAAATCGATTTTGATCCGTCGATTATTTACAAAGAACGTAATCCGGAACAGAACAAGGTGAGCCCAAAATACTCATTCTTCTATTTCTTGTTCGCGGGTACGACTTTGTTCTTCGCGGCAATCTCGGTTTGGCTTTTCATTTTTGCCTCGGAATTGCAGTTTAAGTATCAGTCGATCGAAGCCTGTACGCGTTCGCATACGCGCTGCAATGTTCGCGTTGATGCTAACAACAACTTCAATGTCGAAGAAGCTGATTAGTATTTAGTAGCCTAGACGTTAACGTCACGAAAATGTAATATATAAATAATTAAGAAAGGGAGTGAAATGGGAGAAACACCTGAAGAAACACCTATTCTTGGCGGAGCCAAGAAGAGTGAACCAGTAGTTACGGCGGCGCCATCCGCTGAGCCAGTAGCTGCTCCAGTTGCGGCAGCACCAAAGAAAAAGTCGCACGCTGGTTTAATTGTAACGATTATTATTCTTGCCGTGCTTTTGATTGGCGGCGGCGTCGCAGCATTCCTCTGGATGATGTGGCACGAATCTGCTGAGACGTCAATCAATGATGCAATGGCAAAGTCTTTTGAGGCAAAGGATCGCACGATTTCTGGCACGATGAATGTTGGTCAGATGGGCGGCGTTAAGATTACTCTCGATGGTTCGCAGAGCGATGGCAATCTTGGCGGTTCCGGCAAGATTTCTCTTGGCGCTGGTCTCGTTGAGTTGAAGTTCGACGCAGCCCTCATCAAGGGCGGCAACATCTACGTCAAGCTCGATGGTATCAAGGACGCATTAAAGAATTTGCCAATCGGCGATTTGCTCGGTTCCTTCTTCGGTATGAGCGGCGCGAACACCGGTGGCGTCAGCAATAGCGAGATTCTCAACATGATCATTAGCGAAATCGGCGAAGTTGTCGACGGCGAATGGATTAAGATTACCGCAAAAGATATCAAGAATGTTGGCTCAGAAGAAAGCAACGGTTGTGATTACAATGAAATTCTTGACCTCGTCAACGGCGACGCACCAAAAGAACTCGCTGAGACTTACAAGAAGAATCCTTTCATCGTTCAGAAGAAAGATTCCGAAGTCAAGGATGAGGACGGCGTAAAGTATTACGAAGTTGAAATCGACGAAGAAAAGATGACCAACTTCACCAAGGGCATCAAAGATAGCGACTTCGGCAAGAAGTTGGCTAAGTGCTCCGCTTCTAGCGACGGCGAAGAGAAGGGTGAAGAAGGAACCTTCAAGGCTAACAAGGATTCGAAGATTTACCTCGGTATTAAGCCATGGTCTCACGAATTGGCTGCTATTAAGCTCGAAAACGACAAACAGAGCGTGAGTGCGAAGTTCGAAATCGGCTACGAAAAGAAAGCCGTCGAGGAGCCAAGCAAGGCAAAAACGGTTGACGATCTTCAAAAGAAGATTGAGGAAGCAATGCAGAATGCTTACACTAAGTACCTCACCAAGTATATGAACAATTATGGTAACTATGGTGGCGGCTACGGTGGCTCTTCGCTAGATGACTTCTCGGGTCTATACGGCTTCTAATTACTAGTAAACGAATCCGCTCAGGGAACTGGGCGGATTTTTGTGCTAGGATATAAGTATGACGCCTAAGCTTAAAGCGAAACTTAAAGAACTCCCGAAAGAACCGGGGGTGTATTTTCATAAGAATCGTGCGGGCGAGGTGATTTACGTCGGTAAGGCAGCAGTGCTGCGTAACCGGGTGCGCCAGTATTTCCAAAGTCCGGAGCGCAAAGACGCAAAGACGCGCGCGTTGGTGGCCGAGATTGATGATACGGATTGGATTGTCGTCGATACCGAGATGGACGCGCTATTTCTCGAAAGTGAAATGATTAAGCGTTACAAGCCGAAATGGAATATTCTTTTGCGTGATGATAAGTCGGTAACTTATATTCGGATTGATATGAAATCCGAGGTGCCGTGCGTGACGCTAACACGCAACCCAGAGGATGATGGCGCGGAATATTATGGACCGTATTATGGCAAAGTGACGATTCAGCGAGCGCTGCGGATTTTGCGCCGGATTTTTCCTTATTATGATCGGCCATATTCTGGGCGCAAGACTTTGAACACAGATTTAGGTTTGACGCCAGGAATTGAAATCGAAAAGACGACGCCGCGTGAATACAAGCGGAGTTTGCGCCGCATGATTAGCTATTTAAAGGGGAATCGCAAGCGTTTGGTGAGCGATTTGGAAAAGCTGATGTACCAGGCGGCGGCCAAGGGTGAATATGAAAAAGCGGCCGAATACCGCAACCAGTTCTTTGGTTTGAAGGGGCTTGGTACAAAAATTGTGTTCTCTGATAAGGAGTTTCTTGACATCTCGAGCGATAAGGCGCTTGAGGAACTGCAGGATATTCTTGCATTCGAGAAGCCACCGGTGCGAATTGAGGGCTATGATATCAGCCACCAGTCAGGGAAGAACGTGGCTGGCTCGATGGTTTGCTTCATTAATGGCGTGGCGGATCGGACGAAGTATCGCCGTTTCAAGCTACGAAAACAGCAAAATAATGACCCGGAGAGTATGCGCGAAATCATTACGCGCCGCCTGAATCATTTGAGCGATTGGGGCAAGCCGGATTTGATTATTCTTGATGGCTCGGTGGGGCAGGTATCAGCGGTGCGTGAGATTTGCGCTACGGCTGGCGTGCCAGTAATTGGTCGTGACAAGAGTGGCGATCATAGCAAAAATGCACGCGTGCGTATCGTGATTCCGGAAAATGACGGCGATTACCGGATGGTAGAACTCGCGCCGGATGGCCATATTGCGAAACTGATTGCGCGCATTGACGATGAGAGCCACCGCTTCGCGATTCAGTACCACACTTTATTAAAACGCAAAGATGCGCTAAAATAAGGCTTATGGTAAGGAGGCAAGCATTAAGTTTTATTTTGCGCTGGCTCGTTTCGAGCGTCGCAATGTATATCTGCATTAACTTTTTTGCAACCTTCCGCGAGGGGGCAGAAGCGATGCGTTCGTCATTCTGGCTCTACGTTGCGGCCGGTTTGATTTTTTCTGTAATTAACACCGTAATAAAGCCGATTGTGACGATTATTTCATTGCCGTTTATCTTCCTGACGCTAGGGCTTTTTACGATTCTCGTGAACGCCGCAATGGTTGGCCTCACGATTTGGATTTTGCCGGATGTACAGATGACTTTTGGCGGCGCAATTTGCAGCTGTTTGCTGATTTCATTGATAAACTTCCTTGTCAATTTGGCTATGCCTGATGTAAAATAATCTTATGGAAATAGGTGCTATTTGTAATACTGTTACTGCCGTGTCCGCAGTCTTATTGATTCTATTAATTTTATTGCAAACGCGTGGTGCTAGCCTTGGTGCTGGCTTCGGTGCGAGTGGCGAGCTCTTTACGGAGCGTCGTGGTCTCGAGAAATCGATGTTTAATACGACAGTTGTGATTGCTTTGATTTTCGGCTTGTCGATCTTGGCAACATTAATTATTGGATAATGAAGAAATCTACGAGAAAGAGTGGGCGCGGTCTTTTCAATCGCAAGAAGATTGCGAAGGTTTATCATGAGTCGGCCGATAAGGTTGGTAAACATTTTTCTGATAACTTTATTTCGCGCCTCGAAAACGTACATGATGTGCGACTCTGGGTTGTAGAGTGGGTACTCCTGATTACGGTCGTATTTCTTTTTGCGATCGTACAGATTATTTGGTATGGCAGTGCATACGAAGTCGAAGCTTATGTGAAGGGCGGCGATTTTACGGAGGCGGTTCTCGGCGAAGTGAAGTCAATGAATCCGCTTTATGCTGCGACGAATGCAGAGAAGAGCTTGAGCCGCTTGTTGTTCGCGAACTTGGTTTCGCCAGATAGCTCTGGCCACAGCAAAGCAGAGCTCGCAAAGAGCGTAACCTCGGACCAGACCGGCAAGATTTGGAAGGTGGTTTTGCGCGACAAGATTTACTGGTCAGATGGCGAGCCGATTACGGCAGACGATGTCGTTTATACGGTTGATTTGATTCGTGATACGTCGGCAAAAACGACGATTTCGGCCGATTTCTCGCATGTGAAAGCAAAAAAGATTGATGATAAGTCGGTCGAATTTACGCTTCCTTCGAGCTATATCGACTTTATGGATACTTTGGAGCTTCCTCTAGTGCCGAAGCATATCCTCGGCAACATTAGCCCGGCGCTTGTTTATGAGAGCGATTTCTCGTCGAATCCAGTCTGTTCTGGTCCATTCATTATGAATGCGATGCAGATTTCTGGCCCAACGAGCCTCAATAAAAGTACGATTTATTTGAAGCGTAACGAGAAGTATTATCTGAATGATACGCAGCTCGATTTGTTTACGCTCAAGACTTATGAAAAACGTGAAGATATTATTACTGCTTTGAATAGTGCAGAAGTGATGGCAACGGCGGAGCTTGGCATTGAGGATCGTAGCAAGCTTAACGATGGAATTGAGTTGCGCGCAAGCTTATTGAACGGCGGTGCGTTTGCGTACCTGAACACGACGAGCGACAATTTGAATTCGCGCTTCATTCGTAAGGCAATTCAGTACGGCGTCGATATGAGCAAGGTGCGTGAGGGAATTGAAGACGGCCAGATTTTGAATTATCCAATTCTTGAGCGCCAGGAGAACCTAAATTATCCAGAGATTCCTGGTTATGACCTCGATATCGCGAAGGCATTTGTTCAGAAGGCGGGCTATAGCTATAACGAGAATGGCAAGATTACAAACCGCGACGGGGAAATTATTACGTTGAATGCGGTGGTGCAGAAGCGCGATACGCTTACGACGACCGCCGAGCGTTTTGTCGAGGAGCTCAAGAAGCTCGGCTTCGAGGTGACTTTAAATATTTACGATGAGACACAGACGGCGGCAGATTTCTTCTCGACCGTTGTGCGTCCGCGAGATTTCGATATCATGTTCTACGAGGTAGATTTGGGTGTTAGCGCCGATCCTTTCGTGTATTACAGCTCGACACAGGCGACGACGAGCGGCTGGAACTTTAGCAACTACTCGAACAGCCTCGTGGATGACGCGTTGCTATCCGCGCATATTACAACCAACGAAGCAATGCGAAAGACAAAGTATGAATCGTTCCTGAAGTCGTGGGTAGATGACGTACCGGCGATTGGTCTGTATCAGTCGAATATGTATTATTATCATTCAGCGAATGTTTCGATTTTCTCGGATAATGCTCAGCTAACAGATGCGCTCGATCGCTATAATGACGTACGCTTTTGGGCTTCCGTGAAGAAAAACGTGAATATTACGCCATAATAAACGCTTAAGTTTGTGTTTATTTGAAATTTCCTCCACAATAGATGCAGAGGAAATTTTTTCTTCGTACTTTATTTTGGAAGGAGTTGGTTTTAGTGAGTCAAAACATAAAAATCGACACGGAGGTATTGAAGAAGGCCGTTCGTCTTTCGTGCATCTTGGATAAGTTAAAGACCTTAGAAAGATCGGGCTGGACAGTATGGAAGGTGGATTCTGAGCGTCTTGAGAGTGTCTATGAGCATGTTGCTGACGCACTCATGTTTGCGGCTTTGATATATCCGCTTTATCCGTATAAAGACCAGGTCAATATCGACAGAGTTAATGAGATGTTGATTAAACATGAGATGGGCGAAGCGGTTATTGGTGATGTTCCGGTCACCGACAAGGAACGTCACGACAACAAGGCCGATGCCGAGCATCGTGCTTGGCTTCTGCTCCTCGGGGATTTGCCTTATGCCAAAGAGGATTATGACTTGTTGATGGAATTTGACGAGCATAAGACGCCTGATTCGAGATTCGCGTTCTTCGTTGACAAGATTGTTGCAATAAAGAATATGAAGCGTTACTACGACGAAGGAAAGTTCCATGATTTGCAGTGGCACATCCGTAACTGCGAGAAGGTTAGAGAAAATACGATGATCCAGAAAATGGCAGCCGATGGCGCGGAGACGGCAGCCGATGTTTGGTTTGACGAGGAGTGGGCGCCGTATAAGGACGACGAGTTCTTTATGGCGGTGCATCGTATTCTGTACGAAATGGACACAAATATTAAGCCGCCGGAACTTCCTGACTAAAAATGACCGGAGCGTGTAGCTCCGGTTTTTGATGCTTATTTACAATGAGCTTGAAGTGTGATAAGATATTTGTATTGCGCCCGTGGTGGAATTGGTAGACACGCTAGCTTGAGGTGCTAGTGGCTATTCAAACGGCTGTGCTAGTTCGAGTCTAGTCGGGCGCACCAAATTGATTCTGAAACCGCCCATTTGGGCGATTTTTTTGTTGTTATTTTATGAAGATGCTTGTGCTATAATTAGTCTAAATAAAGAGTGAGGTGTGATGAAAAAAATAACTGCGAGTATTGCTTCTTTGGCAATTGCATTTTTGATTGCTGTTCCAGTAAGCGCCTGTATGGGCGCTGACGGCAAACCTGTAGAGGGCACGGATGGGGCTGAGACGAATTGTATTCGCCCGGAAATCGAGACTGAAGACCACTTTGGCGTAGATACGGAGGAGCTAGATTTTGGTCGCATTACTGAGCTCGAGCGCAGTTATACTAAGACGATTGAGATTCGCAATAATACCGGCAGCGATATTATTATCGACGTGACGGCCGAGCAAGAGGGCGACTTTGTGCTGTCTGATTGGTTGGCTTTTGTGGGCGGCGCTACACACTTCACGGTCCGCGACGGTTCTACGAATTCTGTAGCGGTGCGCGCTTATGTGCCGGCCGACGCGAAGGCGGGTTCGCAGTATGCCAAAATCAAGGTTTCTGATGCGAGCGGCTACGAACGTGAGCTCCTAGCGAAAATCGACATCGCCGCAGACGGCTTTAGCTACAATAGCGAGGTGACTGGCAACTGGGTTAATCCAGTGAATTTGAGCAACAAAAACGTCGCAAGCGCCAAGGTTAAAAATACTGGTAATGCAGGTTTTGCAGCAACTTATGAAGTAAAGAAAAAGAACTTCTTTGGCGGAATGGACTGGGATATTTTGACTCAGGAAGAGCAGGAAGTGAAGCCGGGAAGCGAAGTTGAATTCAAGAATGAGGCAGAGATTGGCTACGGCGTCTATACGGTTGAGCAACGTGTTACTTCCGTGAATGCTGATGGCCGTATTATTGAGTCGAAGATTTCGCGCATTGTGATCAATATGCCTATTTGGTTCTTGATTGCGGTAGGCGGTGTGATTCTCTTAATTATCGTGCTCGTAATTGTGATCAAAAAACACAAGAAGCATAGCAAGAAAGACGACGAGGACGACGAAGAAGAGGACGAGCCAGTAGAGAAGAAGAGCGACAAGAAGGTCGCCAAGAAAGAGGTCGAAGATGATGGCGACGATGAAATTGCCGAAATCGCCGAGAAGCTCGAAGAAGACGGCGAGAAAATCACCGTTCATATTCGCGATTAAAAACGAACCGCCCACGTGGCGGTTTTTTGTTGGCAAAAAAATGGTGAGTCCGGTGAGACTTGAACTCACGACACCCTGCTTAAAAGGCAGGTGCTCTAACCAGCTGAGCTACGGACCCAATACAACAAATTATACTCTTTTCTGGCCTAAATGCAAGCGCAATGAAAAAGCGGCCTTTTGCGGGCCGCTTTCTAAATGTTGGAGTCCTCATCGTCGTCATCGTCATCGCCGTCGCCTATAGTGTATGATTCGTACTCACTGAAGTCGGTGATTTTTGGATCACCGTCGTCGTTTTCACCATCTTCACCATCTTCGTCATCATCGTCGGATGGGTCCCAGGTGCATCCAGCAGTGGCCGCTACATACTCATTGCCTTCCTCGTTGATACTTATTAACTCATAAGTAGTCTCGACGCCAAGCTTGCAGAGGCCTTCTGAAATCTTGTTGAGTAACAAGAACATTACATGATTGAAATCGTCAGGCAATGTCTCCTCAATGTCTTTGACCTGCTTTTTCTTCAGGGCAAATATTTTTGGATTTTGCTTGATGTATTCGTCGCGATAGATGACGAGTACGAATGTGCCGTCCGCGTAATCAAGGTCGGGAAGAAAGAAGTAAAACATTGCCGTCTTACCGGCTTCACACTGAATCGTGTCGTTGATCATTGTGGTCAAGATGTCGAAATCTTCCTCCGCCCAACTGGTGAACGGGGGCCTAAATGTGAAGCGAGCTCTTTCTGCGAAAAACTCTTTGCCCATACAATCACCTCCTATCTCGAAGTGTCAAGCCTGCACGATTGGAATAGTAGTTTTACTGCCGTCCTTTCGATCAGTAATTGACACTTTGCACTCGATTAGTTTAGCGTCCTTCATTGCTTTGATGCTTTTGAAGATTGCTTTGGCGATCGTGTGGGTAGCTGAACTCCATTTGCTAAAAGACATGGAGGAGCTATCATTCGACCATTCACTAGTGACGGTGATGAGCCGGCGCGTGAAGGAGCTTTTCTTCGGTCCATCCACGGAGCAGACAATTTCGGTATGCCCGTTGATCTGCTTCTGAATAGCATCGAGAACCTTCTTTTCGTTAAAACGAGTCACGTCGAACGTTAACGAAATTTCGGCCACTGCTTGCTTTGGCGTATCGACTACGCCATTGTTATAGTTCTTTACCATGTCCTTAAGCCTCCTAATGTACAAATTTCGGGTATCCCCGATTAATTTTATGATAGCACCGGGCTTTGGCGATTTCTACTCTTGCGGAATCGCCGCTCATGTGATAAAATTTAATAGTCTATGGGCGGTTAGCTCAGTTGGCTAGAGCGTATCTTTGACGTAGATAAGGTCATAGGTTCGAATCCTATACCGCCCACCATTCTAGTTGCTAGAATTGCCTATCTTGGCATTTTTTCTTGCCATTGCTCGATCAATAATCGCGCAAGGCAAGGAGAAAATACCAATCTAGACAATTCTCCCTAACTAGAAATTAAAAAGAGGGCATATATGAACGATAAAAGTAAAATCAGAAATGTAGCAATTATTGCGCACGTCGACCATGGTAAGACGACGCTTGTTGACGCTCTTTTGAAGCAGAGCAATACTTTCCGTGAGAATCAGGCCGAGATGGGTCAGACGCTTATCATGGACTCTGGTGATCAGGAGCACGAGCGCGGTATTACGATTACCGCTAAGCAGACTGCGGTTTATCATAATGGCTACAAGATTAATATTATCGACACCCCGGGTCATGCTGATTTCTCCGGTGAGGTTGAGCGCACGCTCAATATGGCCGATGGCGTGCTTTTGATTGTTGATGCTCAGGAAGGCCCAATGCCACAGACGAAGTTCGTGCTTCAAAAGGCTTTGGAGCTTAATTTGACCCCTATTGTCGTGATTAATAAGATTGATAAGCCGGCGGCTCGCCTTGGCGAAGTCGAGGATGAGATCGCCGATTTGTTCCTCGAGCTCGCAACGAACGAGGCTCAGCTTAAGTATCCTACTTACTACGCGATTGCTCGTGACGGCAAGGCTGGTAAGACGCCTGAACTCGACAATGATCTTCATGTAATTTTTGACGCGATTATTAATGAAATTCCAGAACCGCAGGTTGATACTGATGATTCTAAGGGTGCGCAGCTCCTCGTGGCGGCACTCGCTGCTGATAGCTATCTCGGTAAATACGCAATTGGTAAGATTTTCCGTGGCAAGCTCAAGAAGAACGAGGCTGTGACGATTATGAAGGTGAACGGCGAGACGGTTCGTGGCAAGATTGATAGCCTCTATACCTATCGTGGCCTTGGTCGCGAAGAGGC
>JAFYZJ010000051.1 GCA_017548735.1 Candidatus Saccharimonadota bacterium
ACAATCCCCGCGACGCGTTCGGCATCGCGCAGTTCCTCATCGGCGTGGACGTGAACTCCGAGAACAAGGCAGACTGGGACGCCGCCGCCGAAAAGCTGAAGGAACAGAACAAGGTGCTTCAGGATGAATGCTGTATTCGCCAATATGTATGCTTTAACTTCACTTAATCTCCCAGCTAGCTTTGATACGTCGCAGGTAACGGATATGAGCTATATGTTCTCTAACTTACGATCCCTTACCTCGCTTTCTTTCCCGAGTTGTTTTAAAACATCCAAAGTGACAAATATGGCGGGTATGTTTAGAGGGAACTATCTTACCTCCCTCGCTCTCCCGTCTGATTTCGATACATCGCAAGTAACGAATATGAGAGAGATGTTTTATGGCTCGAAGCTTACTTCGCTTTCCTTGCCGAATGGTTTCGATACTTCTAAAGTAACGAATATGAATAGCATGTTTAGACAGATGTATTCTCTAACCTCTTTAGTTTTCCCATCCAATTTCGATACATCACAAGTGACGGATATGGGCTATATGTTCTATGATGATCGGCTTCTGGCCTCGCTCACTTTCCCAAATGGTTTCGACACTTCTAAAGTAACGAATATGGAGAGTATGTTTAGGGGGTTGCATTCTCTCAGTTCCCTCGATTTACCTGATGACTTCGACACATCGCAAGTGACGAATATGAACTATATGTTCGGCTATCTGTCTCTCACCTCTCTCACTCTTCCTGATGGTTTTGATACGTCTAAGGTTACGGATATGAGTAATATGTTTAATTTGACGAGTACGCTCGCCTCCCTTATTCTTCCTGATAGCTTCGTGATAGCAAGTGGCACTACGACGACTGATATCTTTAGGTCTATCTCTAGTTCAGCGACGCTTTATGCGTCGAATACGAAAGTGCGATCGCTGTGGCCGGGTGTGTTAGGTAATTAAATAATATCTCCCACGCGGGAGATATTTTATTGAGCTTGTGCTATTATAAATATATATGAGTGTGGTTATTGGAATTATTGTTGGATTGCTAATTTTAATGTTCCTCGTGACGGCGCATGAGTTTGGGCATTTTATTGCCGCGCGCAAGAACGGGGTAGAAGTCGAGGAATTCGGCATTGGTTTTCCGCCACGCGCAATGGCTTGGCGCAAGATTGACGGTAAATGGCGCCGCATCAAAAAAGCCCAATGGGAGAAGATGCCGGGCAAGGGCCTAATCCTGTCTCTGAACTGGTTGCCAATTGGTGGCTTCTGTCAGATGAAGGGCGAGAGCGATGCCGCAAAAGAGAAGGGCAGTTTCGGTCGCGCTAGCTTCTGGGGCAAGACAAAGATTCTTTTCGCCGGCGTTGCAATGAACTGGTTAGTTGCCTTTATTGTGCTGACAATTTTGGCCTGGATTGGTATGCCGCATTTCTTGGAAAATCAGTTCCAAATCGATAGCGATACGCAGACGATTGTGACGAAGCCGGTGACGGTTTCCTCTATTGAGCCAGGTAGCCCGGCTGCGAATGGCCACTTGATGAAGGGCGATGTGATCACGCAGATGCGCATTCTCGAAGACGGCAAGGATGAGCGCATCGTAGTAGATGTGGCACAGGATCTTTTGGATTTTGATGCGAAGTACGCTGGTAAAAAAGTATTTGTAACCTATGAGCGCGATGGCATAATTGGCACGACGGAAGTGGCACTTAATAATACAGGCAGTGATTATATTCTCGGCGCGAGCGTGGAGAGTAATGCGGTTTATCGGAGCACTTGGAGCGCGCCAATCGTTGGCTTCTGCACGATGGGCCAGATTACGGGCGAGACCTTCAAGGGCGTCGGAGAATTGCTCTGGAACCTCGTGAGTGGCGTTGTAAGGCAGCTAAACTTCTTTGACCAAAGTGCACGCGAGAGTGGCGCGCAAGCGGTTCAGAAGGCCGGAGATTCGGTCAGCGGGCCAGTTGGGATTATCGGGGTATTGTTCCCGAATATGATGTCGACGGGTATCAATAATCTCTTGTTCCTGACGGCGCTGATTTCGATCTCGCTTGCAGTTATGAATGTCTTGCCAATTCCGGCACTCGATGGCGGTCGTTGGCTGTTGATTTTGATTTTCAAGTTGCGCAAAAAGACCCTCACGAAAGAAACCGAAGAGAAAATTGTTGGCCGCGCATTCATGGTTTTGCTTGCAATCGTGGTGGTTGTAACGATTTTGGATATCTTTAGGATAATTAAATGACGCAAAAGAAGAAGGTTGAACAAAAAAAGGTCGAGGGGCGTCGTACTCCGTGGTGGAGAATTGCTCTCTGGGGGCTAGGCCTTGCTGTCTGGGTCGGCGTGGCGGTAATTGCCAGCGAACTCTTGGTGGGTAAAATTCTTGTTCTAATTCTTCCGGCCGATTTGCTCAAAAGCAATGTCGTAACGACGGTTTATAATTTCTTGGGCTATGCGGCGAGCATGGTCGTGACAATTGGCGTTCCTTGGTGGTTGCTCAAAAAGAAAACGACGCGCGACGAACTGGGCTTGCGTGGTTTGCCGACCTGGACGGATTTGTTGCTCGCGCCAGCTGGTTTTATTGTGACTTTGATTTTGGGAGCGATTCTGACGCTTGTGATGATGGCAATTTTGCCGCAAATCAACTGGCAACAGACGCAGAATGTCGGGTTTCATGCCTTATATCAGTTCCATGAATATATCTTGGCGTTCGTTTGCTTGGTGGTCTTGGCGCCGATTTGCGAAGAAATTATTTTCCGTGGCTGGCTGTACGGCAAATTGCGCGTAAAGATGCCGGCAATTCCGGCGATTCTGATTGTTTCGACGCTGTTTGGTATCATGCATTTCCAGTGGAATGTAGGCGTGTCGGTGTTTGCAATGAGCCTCGGTATGTGCTTTATGCGCGAGCTGACTGGCACGATTTGGTCTGGTGTGATTCTTCATATGATCAAGAACGGCATCGCGTTTTATGCGCTTTTCGTTTTGATGTAAAATA
>JAFYZJ010000052.1 GCA_017548735.1 Candidatus Saccharimonadota bacterium
ATTTCGTCTTTCCAGCTGCGTGAATCTTCTGAGTAGGCAAATTCGAGCTCGATTGCGAGGAGACGATCAAAGTCGTCTTGTGGAATGTTTTTCTCGGCATTATATGCCCAATAGTCGGAGCTGGTGTATTTGGATAGACCTGCTTCACTGATCTTTTTGAATAGGGATTCTTTGCGTCCGCCACCCCACTGGAAGAGACCCCAGTAATTGCCATTACTGGCGCGGGTTGGGCTGAGGCTTGATTCGGCTTTGGCGTTGCCGAGAATGCCGGCGATTTGTGCGTCGGTGAAACCTTTGTCGTAGAAGAAGTTCCAGATTTTTTCGGCAGTGTTGCTGCCCTGCAATTTAGTAGCAGCGGAGGTACAATCGCCGGCGCTGCCGACTGGGTTGTAATAATAAATGCCGTTTTGACCATAAAAATCGATAATATCGTCGGTCGGTAGAATGGCAAAAGCTGGCTGCGAAATGAGTGTGGCGCAGATTGAGACGGCTAGGATTTTACGGAGTTTTTTCATACGGTGTAATTCCTTTTATCGGTGAAGAATTCTGGTAGACGGACTGAAACGGCGGTTTCTGGATAGTTGGTTTCGGAGAAATCGTAGCGAGTGAAGCTTGGCTCGGAACCGAAAGCATAGCGTTCGGATGGGTTGTATTTTGCGAGTTGATTGGAGTAGCGGCTAAATTCGAGAAGGAAGGAAATGTCGTCTTTGCTGTAGCCGGAAATGCGAGCAAGGGTGCCTTCAAAGGAGGTGTCGATTGGGTGAGCGGCTTCGTAGGTGTCGCGATAAGCGATGACTGGGTTGGTGAGATTAGTAGTACTACCAACTTTTTCCTCTTCGAGAGTGCTACGCATGCCGTTGAGGATACGCATATCTTCGACGTAGCGCTGGTAGTAGCGGAATTCGTTTTCCCAACGCGGGTTGTCGCTACTCATCTTGCAATAATCACCGGTTCCCCAGGCTTGGTTGGCGACGTCTTCGGCGGCATTAACAATATCTATAACGTCTTCAATTATATAGATATTGTCGCCAACGACGCCGAGGCTGGTTTGAAGAGCGTTGACGATATTAACATCAAGCACGCCCCATGGCGATTCGCGTTCGACGCAGGCATTAATAAACTTCGAGAGTTCGGAGCCGTCGATAATGTTGCCTTCATCGTCGAGATTTGGATTAATAACGGAAATATAGGTCGGATCGTCTGGCGAAAGGTCGATAGTTGAATAGTCCATGCCGACAATGTTATTGCCGTACATATCGCAAACACTATTGCCGAGCATTGAGCAGTCTTGGTAATTTGACGTGTAGGAGAGTTCGCCATCATAAGCGCCGACGGATGGGTTGAAGACGCCGAAGGCGTTAGAAATCGTGCCGGCGATACTAGACATGTAGCCTAGGAGCGAGTTTTGGTTTGAAATGTAGGAGAATTGTGTGAGGAGTGAGCCGAGGAAGGTGTTTTTGCTGGTTATATCAAATGGGCTGCGGCGGCGACGATCGAGTTCTGCTTCCTGGGCGAGCACATAAGTAGTCTGTTTGTTTTGCTCGTCTACATATTCTTCGCTTGCTGGCATAAAGCCGCTGCCTTGAGTTGCGAGTTTGAAGTTGGCGTTGGCACCACCGTTGGAGAAGAGTTCGCCGGCTGGGATACCGGTATATTCTTCGAAGATATTACTGGCAAAGATTTTGGCAACGTATGGAACCACTGCGCTGACGATGGCACTGATGGCGCCGGCGATTGCGACGTTTTGGACAGTATTAACAATTGCGCGGACGGCGAAGTTTGCGAGAGTGCCGCCCGGCATAGCGTTGGAAGCGAGCGAAATTACCGCATTAGCAGCGAGGATGCCATCGCAAGCAATGGTCGCGCCGGCGGTGCTGAGTGCGATATTATTAGCGGCTTTTGTAATGGTATCGATAGAATATGGCGCAACGTCGCTTGAATTTGGACGAGTGTTGCCGAGGACTAATTTTGGACCAGAAGCCTGGATTGGTGAGCCGGTAACGATTTTCTTTGTGATGGTTCCGTTCGGATTAACAACGGAGATTTCGTTAGTAGTTTCAGTAGTAAGGAAGTTGAGCACTGCATTAATTGCGGATGCGTCGCCTTCGCCAGCCATCATTTTGCTGATTGATTCCATGAGACTCATATAATAGGAGATTGATTGATATATTTGATAGGCTGAGACCGTGACGGCAGCCATGTTGCCGATTTTGAGAACTGCGCAAGCAACTGCCCCACCCTGTGAAGCCTTAGCGGCAATATCGTTGACCATAATGCGAGCTTTGGCTTCTGGCGTGTCGGCGGCGATATTGTTAGAGCGGACGCTATCGCCCTCATTTTCATAGACGTCTTCCCCGTCTTCGGTCTTGCGGTGGCCGATGAGGTTTAAATCGGCGTCGGTGCCGGTGACGTGTTCTGAAACAGTATTACGAAAATTTGCATTGTCTGTTTCGGCATTATTGGACGGAGTGTAGCCATCGAAAATATCGCGAGTTACTTTCTTTTGTGCGTAATAGCGATCGGCAGATACGTCGAAGAAGCCAGCGATGCGACCGCGCTTGGCCTTGTAGTAGGCTTCTTGGAAATCTAAATCAGTGATGAATTTATTCTGGAAATTTGCGGCGTCGATAGTTTCGCCATTATAGCGAAGGACGGTTTTAGAAGTGGAGATGCCGCTCGAAGGGACGAAATTGCCGTCGACGTCGATTTTGCCGACTTCGATGCCGTTTTGTTTGAGGCGATTTTTCATGTATGGCGAAAAAGTTGTGTACTGATACTTTGCCTTGAATGGGTTGATTTTGATTTGATCGCCGCCGTCGAGCATATATTTGAAGAGGCGCGTGTTGCGGCTGCTATAAGAAGTAAATTGGACGTCGGTCGCTTCGGTGTAAAGATTAGAAATGGTTGGACCTAGAGCGGATTGAGCACCGAAAAAGAGGAAGGCGCCACTTACAAGGAGGCCGGTGAGAATAGTGGCTGGAGCGGCGCGGCGAAAACGACTGCGGCCTTTGAAACCGAACTTCCCGGCTCCTGCGCTAGCGGCTACGGCGTCGTTGCGACCGCGAACGGAATTACGAATTAAATGATCGCTGCGCTGAGAGCGCTCTTTACTAAGCAAGGTGTCGACTGAGCTGCGGCGGCTGGTGTTGCGTTTTGTGCTGGATTCTGGTTTATCTTCGGCGGCTAAATTTTCGGCATCAGAAAGATTTTGGCGCGCAATATTATCTGGACGGATAATTGGACCGTCCATATTCCTGTATGGATTTTTTCTGCGCGTCCAGTGCCATTTACGGCTATCTGGGCTAACAGCCATTTCGACCATATACAGTAATAATTATATAATTTTTACCTTAAAAAGTCGATGAAGCTAAGCTTACTTTTTGGCGTTTGGATTCGTAGTGATAAGAGATTCTTCGGTCTCGGATGCAACGATTTGAATGTGGACGTGGTTTTGGCCAGCAAAGAAGAGACCTTGACCGACCGGGAAGCTCGAAAGGCGCTTGCGCTCTTCTTCGGTGAGCTTGAAGACATCCGACAAGACGTCGATTGCGGCGGCGGATTGCTTGAGGAGAAGCTGCATCGAGGAGTTGTTAACAATAGCGCGGCCCATCTTGGTGCTCATGAAGTCTTCGACGTCCTGGGTGATAGTAGTGAGGCCGAGATAGTATTTACGAGCGCGCTTTGCAAGGCTGAAGAGGAAGTTGGCGGAATCTTCGTATTGCATGAGCTGCCAGGCCTCATCGACGATAAGCATGCGCTTGCGTTGGTTGGCGCGGGTAATGTTCCAAATGTGGTTCAAGACGATGTACATTGCGACTGGGCGAAGTTCATCTTCGAGATCGCGAATGTTGAAGACGACCATGTCGTTGTTGATGTCGATATTACTCTGCTGCGAGAAGATGCCGGCAAAAGTACCGCTGGTGTATTTACGGAGACGCGCAGCAAGGTTTGGACCAGAGCCGCCCATGTGGAGTAAAGTATCGTAGAGATTGATGATAGTTGGTGGCGTGGAAGTATGCGTGAGTGGATCGCTCGTAATACCCGCGCGGGCGTAAGTATCGATAAGAGCCTGGTCGAGGTCGCTATCTTCGTTTGGTGTCAAACCGCCACCGAGCATGATGCGCAAGAGGCCATGCAAAGTGATAAGGTTGGCGCGAAGCGCATCGTTGGCGTCTTCGGAATCAATAACCTTTGGTAGATCGAATGGGTTGATGCGAACATCGGAGTTGAGGCTGAGGCGGATATAAGAACCACCGACGGCGTCGCATAGTTTTTGATACTCGTTTTCTGGGTCTATAATGAGAATTTCGGTGCCCATCATCATCGAGCGCAAAGCTTCAAGCTTCACCGCGAAAGATTTACCAGAACCAGACTTTGCGAAGACAACCATGTTGGCGTTTTCGAGTGAGTAGCGGTCGAAAATGACGAGACCGTTGTTGTGCATGTTGACGCCATAAAGGATACCCTTTTCCTGCGTAAGGTCGGCGGAAGTGAATGGGAAGCTAGTGGAAATTGCGCCGGTGTTCATATTGCGGCGAATCTGAAGTTGGTCAGTACACTGTGGCATAGTACTGTTCATGCCCTGCTCTTGCTGCGAGCTAGCAACCTTCGTAAAGACGAGCTGCTGGCCGAAGATGTTTTCAATCTTGCGCTGAACAAATTGGAGTTCGTCGAGTGAGTCGGCATAAAGCGTGATGTAAAGGCCGTAGCGGAAGAAGCGCTCGGCGCCAACCTGGAGCTGATCGCGGAGTTCCTCGGCATCGGAGATAGCAGCTTCGAGCTGCGGATCGCGCACCTTGCCGCGTTCGCTATTGATATTCATCGATGCTTCGAGCTGGGTCACCTTTTTGGTGAGGTTCTTCATAACGGTTGAAGTGTCGACTGGGTAAATATACATCGAAAGGTCGAGCACTTCGTCCATATTAATAATGGAGCTGAGCCAACCAGTGTAAAGCGAGCGCGGATAGCCGTAAACATAGAGCGTGCGGCCGTATTTGGTGCCGAGACGGAAGTGGTCAGATTTAAACTCGAGGCTAGATGGCGAAATGAGGTCGCGAAGCGTGGTAATACCGGCTTCAAATGCGCGCTGGATTTCGAGATCTTCTTGAAGCTGTGCTTGGGCCGCGATGTCGGCGGCGCTAAGTTGTTTCTGTTTCTTTGCCATAATTAGTCCTCCTTCCCCTCTTCTCCTGGAACACCCTTTTTCACGTAGAGGTGGGCTAGTTTATTGAAATCGCCAAGCGGTTCAGCGACGGCTGTGTCTGGGTTATTGAAGTTGTAATATAGCTGACCGAGCTCTTTGGTGTTGAGGCGAACGGATTGCACGCCAATTTGGAAGAGGCCGGAAATGACGGTTTCGACGCGGTTGTTAATTTCGGTGACGGCCTTGTCATAAGTAGCGCGATCGATGCGCGTGACGGCCGGTGTTTTGTCTTTCGTGAATGACTTGAAGAAGTTCTTGGACTGCTCGAGAGCCTTTTCGACATCTTTGTTAGTGTAGTACGGAATGATGATGAAGAAAGACTTGTCCATAATGTTCGCTTCTTGGCTAAGGACGTCAATGAAGTTGATGTAATCATCCATCAAGACGCCGAGAAGCATATTGTCGTTCTGGCGACGAAGCTCGACGAGGCGATCGATATAAGGAGCGATATCGACGCGCTGAGAGCGGATGAGAATTTGTGTGGTGAAAGTCAAGGAGTTCAAGAAGTTTTGGTAGGAGTATTCAACCGATTCGCGCTCGGATTCGGACATGAGATCGAAGTTGATGGACTTACAAGCGATGACGGCGCGGAAAGAACCGTCTTTCATGATGACCATCGAGTCGCGAAGCTCGGAAATCAAAAGCGAATGCTGCGAAGAGCTAGGATTGTCGCGACGTGCGGCGCTGGCAATACGAGCTTGCTGCTGTGGGGTTTGTTGAAGTTGTGGCTGAGCTGTGTTTGGTTGAGCTGGCGCCTGGGTTGGTTGTGGTGCAGCCGGCATAGCAGGTGCTGCCCCTTGCATGAAGGGGTTTGGTCTGGCTTGCGGCTGCTGTGGTTGTTGTGGTTGCACGTCTTTAC
>JAFYZJ010000053.1 GCA_017548735.1 Candidatus Saccharimonadota bacterium
ACGGATTAACAAAAAGGGCCATAAATAGTCTTACCGAAGCGCTTTCATATAAATACTACAAAAACAACATACGAATTAATGCAATAGCGCCAGGCGTCACGGCAACAGAAATGACAAATATCGATCCGAAACTAGACTTGTTCTCGGATAGCATATCGGGGAGGTTTTTCGTCCCCGAGGAAGTAGCCGAAGTAGCTCTTTTCCTCTTAAGTGACAATTCGAAGTGCATTTCTGGACAGATAATCCATACAAATGGCGGTAATCATATAAAGCGCAGATATTAGATCGTCTGCTTCCATTGCTGCTTTTTGATTATTACTATAAATTATTATATAATATATTCATATGAAAGTCTTCCTTGGAATGTCTGGTGGCGTCGATTCGGCCGTGTCGGCCTATCTTTTGCAGCAGCAAGGCTACGAAGTCATCGGCGTCTACATGAAGAACTGGTCCAAGAATCTCCCTGGCATGAAGTGCCCGTGGGCGGAAGACCTTGCTGACGCCAAGCGCGTCGCCGTCAAGCTCGGCATTGATTTTCGTGTCTTCGATTTCGAAAAAGAATACAAGCAAAAAGTCGTCGACTACATGCTTGCCGAGTACAAAAAAGGTAACACGCCAAATCCTGACATCATGTGCAATCAGGAAATCAAATTCAAGCTCTTCGCCGAGACCGCCTTTGAGCAAGGTGCCGACATGATTGCGACCGGCCACTACGCCTGCACGGACGGCAAGCACCTCTTAAGAGCACGCGACGAAAACAAGGATCAGACTTATTTCCTTTACCGCATTAGCGAAGACGCAATTTCAAAGACCATCTTCCCAGTCGGCAAAATGTACAAACCAGAAGTTAAAGCCCTCGCCGAAAAGCTTGGTCTCGCTGTCGCACACAAGAGCGAATCGATGGGCGTTTGCTTCGTCGGCGAAGCAAACATGCGCGATTTCCTCGGCGAATTCATTGAAACCAAACCGGGCGAAATTCGCGAGCTCGAAACCGACAACGTCCTCGGCATTCACGATGGCGCTATCTACTACACCCTCGGCCAGCGCCATGGCCTCAATCTCAAGGACGGCCTACCTTACTACGTCGTCAAAAAAGACATTGAGAAAAACATCGTCTATGTTTCCCGCAACCTCAACAGCCTTTCCCTCTGGAAAAAGCAGGTCGAGCTACAGGACGTCATTCTGCGCGACGGCGACGACGGCCACAATATTGAGGCCCGCATCCGCCACCGCGCACCGCTCGTTTCGGCCGATTACGACGCCGAAAAACACATCCTCACGTTTGCTGACGAGCAAAAGTCGCTCACCCCTGGACAGTCCGTGGTATTTTACCGCGGAAATATCTGTCTCGGCGGCGGCATTATATGCTAAAATATACATAAGTAATTTAGCGGAGGTGGACGTGTTTTATCCAAGCCGTCAGGCTTTAGGTGATCAGTTGGCCGCAAAGATGGCCCAATTCAAAGACAATGACTCTATCATTTTTTGTCTCAAGAAAAGTTCCCTGCTTTCCTGCATCGAGCTCGCCGCACACCTACATGCCTATATCTATATTCTTCAATATTCTGAGGTGCCAGATCCATTCGATATCACGCGCAGCCTTGGCGCTGTTACTCAAAAGGGTGAGTTCGTTTTGAACCCATCGATTTCGCAAGGCGAATACGAATATATTACCGGCGACTTTATGAGCGTTATCGAGGAAAAGAAGCGCGAGGCTTTCTCCGAGATTAACGGCGAACGCAACCCGAATCCAAACTTTGACCTTGCCGCCTTTAACGGCCGCAACATCATCCTCTTTGCCGACGTTTTGCAATCAGCCTTCCAGATTCAGGTCGCTCTCAATATTCTCAAGGCTTACAAGCCAAATTCCATCACCGGCGTCGTCGGCAACCTCACTACCGAGGTCTCCGACAAATTCCTCATCGATACGGATGGCTGCATTTTTATGGACGTCCTCCACAGCACCTTCTTTGAGGATTCACATTATTTCGATCAACCAGACAATTATACCGAAGAAGAAAAAATTAACATGGCAAATAATATAAGTTTGTATTGGGCATAGGAGGAGAAATGAACCAAGACAATCGGCTTAGCGAGAACGAGCTTGCAGCAGCCAAGAAAACAATCGATAAAATTAGTGCAGCCTACAGCCGCAAGGTGGTTGGCCAGGAAGAGCTAAAAACCGCGATGGAAGTTGCGTTAATTGCTGGTGGCCACGTCTTGCTCGAATCAGTACCGGGTCTCGCGAAGACTCTCGCCGCAAAGACGCTCGCCGAAGCCGCAAACGGTAGCTTTAGCCGCATCCAATGTACGCCAGATTTGCTCCCGAGCGATATTATTGGCACGCAGATTTACAACTACAACAAAGGTAATTTCGACACTAAGATTGGTCCTGTGCACGCGAATTTCGTACTCCTCGACGAAATTAACCGCTCTAGCGCCAAGACCCAATCCGCTATGCTCGAAGCGATGCAGGAACGCCAGGTTTCGGTTGGTGGCGTCGTCTACAAGATGCCAGAACCGTTCGTCGTGCTTGCTACGCAGAACCCAATCGAACAAGAAGGTACTTATGAGCTTCCAGAGGCTCAGCTCGACCGTTTCTTACTCAAGGAAATCGTCGAATACCCTACCCGCGAAGAAGAAATGCAGATTCTCAACTATACGCTCGGCGGCATGACTACTGCTCCGCTCAGCGCAGCTGATAAGGTTTCCGTTGAAGAGATCTTGCAGCTCCAGCAATTCGCGAAGCGCATCGCAGTTGATGAATCGATTAAGAACTACATCGTAAACATCGTGGCAGCAACCCGCAACCCGCGCGCCGTCATCGATAGCAGCCTCGCGCGCTACGTCGAATACGGCGTCAGCCCACGTGGCGGCATCGCCTTGCTTCAAATCGCCCAGGCGCTCGCGCTCATTAATGGCCGCGCTTACGTCACACCAGACGACGTCAAGCAACTCCGCCACGCCGCCTTGCGCCATCGCATCATTTTGAACTTCGAGGCCGACGCCGACGACGTCCACGCCGAAGCAATTATCGACGCAATTTTTGCAAAGATCCAAACACCATAAGGAAGACATGCCAAGTCATCTCGTAAAAGTTCGAAAAAAGATGAACATTTTCGCACAACGACGAGTGCGAAATGTCTTGTCCGGTAACTATGGCTCCGTATTCAAGGGCCGTAGTTTGGATTTTGACGATTTACGAGAGTACAACTATGGCGACGACATCAAGGATATCGACTGGAAGGCAACCGCACGCTCCCGCTCGATCATGATTCGCCGCTACGTTGCCGTGCGTAAACACAATATTCTGCTCGTTTGCGACAGCGGTCGCACAATGGCAACACTTGCACCGAGCGGTGAGGACAAACACGAAATCGCAACTTTTTGTGCCGGCGTGATTTCCTACATCGCCCTACACCACAGCGACTTCGTTGGTATGATTTACGGCAACAAAGCCGAACACAAACGCTTCGGCCTTAAAGATGAGGCCGCCTACATCGAAAACTTCCTCGACAAATTCTCAAAGTCCATGACAACGACTGGCGCCGAGAGCGACCTCAATGCGCTACTTAGTTACGTTTCCAAAACCTACCGCGAGCGCAGCTTCATGATTATTCTTAGTGACGCGGACGGCGTTGGTCGCATCGATACCGAGCTTATCCGCAAGCTCCACGCCCGCCACGAAATTATGTTTATCGTAATCGAGGATTCCCCGCTCACAAATAACGTTTTGTTTGATTCAAATGTCATTGATCTCGACGGCGAAATCCGTTTGTCTAAATATTTCCGCAAGAACAAAAAGATTGCTGCCGCCGAGAACGAGTTCCGCGAAGCGCAGCGCATCGGCATCCGCAAATCCCTACGCCGTATGGGCATCGTTTGTAGTTTTATTGATAGCGTCGACCACGCCATTCCGCGCATCGTCGCAATGTTGGAGGAGCAAAAACATGTCCGGCACTAACGCGAGATTTTATGGTGCGATTGACTACTCGCCGGCTTGGCTCTTACTCGGCATGGCGCTCATCGGCCTCGCGATTGGCGCGGTTGTAATTATTTTCTATCTCACCCGCCACAAAGAAATCAAGACGATTGCTAACCTTAAAATTGAGGCGCCAAAAATCGTGAATATGAATATGCTCCGTTCGAAGTATCTCCATCTCATCGACGATGCCGAGCAGAGTTTTCAGCGCCGCCAAATCAAGGCATCCGAATGCCACCAGAAACTCAGTAAGCTCGTGCGCTTATTCTACTGCGAAGCGATGGGCTTCCATGCCGACATCATGACGCTTAGCGACATCAAAAAATCTAATTACAAAGACCTCGCGGAATTGATTGAGAAATATTACCCAGACGAATTTGATACGCTCGAAAAAGGCCCAGTCGCGCAATCGGCTGAACGCGCCCGCGAGATTGTGAGGAACGCCTGATGCGCTACACTTGGATGTTCATCATTACCGTTCTTGCCGTCGGCGTCATTGGCTTTTTGGCATGGTATCGCTACCGCATCAACAAGCTCAAACGCGGCAAGAAACATGATTCGATTATTGCGCACACTGCGACGATTAAGCAGCTGCCGGCTTACCGCAAAGCCGTGAAGTATTATTTCATTTTGCTTGGCACTGCCGCCGCCTGCCTCGCACTCGCACTCTTCTCATTCACTGCCATTGCCGCGCGCCCGACCGAAGTGCGCGCCGATCGCAACATCAACAAGACGCGCGACGTCGTGCTCTGCATGGATATGAGCGGCTCGATGGTGAATTATCAGCGCCAGATTTTGACACACTTCATTGAAATCGCTGAAGGCCTCGATGGCGAACGAATCGGTGTCACTGTGTTTGATAGCGTACCAATCAATATCGTGCCGTTGAGCGATGATTACGTTGCCGCAAAGGAAACAATTGAAGATTTGCGCGACAACTACACGCTTTATCATTCGACGAGTCGCAATGGCGGTGGTAACTCTAATATCGGCGAAGGCGTGATGGGCTGCATCAATAGCTTCGACACACTCGGCGACGAACGCACGCAGAGCGTCATCATTGCAACCGATAATATCCGCGGTGCAAATTCCAAAATCACAATCGCACAGGCAATTGCCTATGGCCGCAAATACGGTGTTAGCTTCTATGGTCTCAGCATTGACGGCACAGCCGAAAACAGTTTCGAATCATACGTTAATCAGTACTGGAACATCGAGGATTTGCGTGATAACCAAGAAGAAATTTCCACGATTCTCGACCGCATCTTTGAGCAGGAAGCCGTGAAGATTGAAACCGCCCGCGAGCTCGTCGCAGTCGATGCACCAGAAACCTTCATCATTATCGGGATTGTCAGCTTCACGCTTTTGATGATTATTCTTTGGAGGCTCCATCTATGAAATTCTTACCAATGATTCCATATCCGGTCATCGTCGCAATTCTCTTCTTGCTGATTGGCGGCGCAGTGCTCTGCGTATTTAGCAAGAATCTCCGCAAGCTCGCGAGCTTCCGCCGCATCGCAATTGCCGTGCTTGTTCTATTCATGTTGCTCCGCCCGACAATTATCGACGTTGCGACCGAGCGCTACGTCAACAAAATTAACGTCTTCTTTATCGTTGACAACACTGGCAGTATGGCGACAAAAGACGCGGCTGGCGGCAGCAAATATCGCTTCGAGCAAATGCGCGAAGATATCATTAAATACGTCGACTTGTTTGCTGGCGCAGAATTCTCTGCCTTTGTCTGCGACTACGATATTTATCAGGCCTTGCCGCTAAGCGGCAGCACGTCGGCGATTATCAACTTCGCGAAGCATCTCCAGCCGAAGGATAGCCTGATTAGCTCCTGGACCGACCTCCAGAGCTTGCTGACGGGCGCAGCAGACCGTATCGAAGCCTACAACAAAAAGAACCCGGATCGCGCGAGTATCGTGATTATTATGAGCGACGGCGAGGAGAGTGGTGTTAATAAAGGCTTCAAGACTGAAGTGCCAGAAAACTTGCTCAATAATATCGTCGGCGGCGCTGTGATTGGCTATGGCACAACCAGCAATACGCGCGCCGTAATGAGGATCGATAATAACGAAATCACCTACGAGTCGCTCAACCACATTTCGAAACTCGACGAAGAAAACCTCCAAGGTATCGCAACTGACCTCGGTCTGAATTATTACGAACGCGAAATATCGGACAATATGTTCGACGACAATACGCGTTACCTCTCACAGTTTAGTCGCTACGAGCAAGAAGGCGACATTAATAGCCGCTTCGAATTGTACTGGCTATTCGCGCTCGTCATTCTCGCGCTGCTCATTTGGGACTTCTCGGACATTCTGAACAATCTGTTTAGCGAAAGGAGAGCACGATGAGCGTAAATCTTGATCCGAAGATTATTAACCAGGAAGCCTTGCGCAAAGAACGCCGCAAAAAGATGCTGATTTATGCCGCTCTGCCAGCGATTATTTGCGTCGTCGCGGGCATCTTCTTCCTCCGCCCAAGCATCACGGTTGCCTTTGTAAAAGCCGGCGTTAATTCTGGCCGCGCCGAAGGTGTGATTGGTATCGCCAATCTACAAAAGACCGCCAATGCGATTGAGCCATACATTGCTTATTACAATTCCGGCACCGCCTATCTCGCCAGCAATAAAGCCCAGGAAGCCGAGCGCGATTTGCGCAAGAGCTTGAAGCAAAATCCGCCAGCCGATAAGGTTTGCCAGGTGCGCGTGAATTTGTCCTATAGTATCGAGCTGCGCGCCGACAAGGAGCAGAGTGCGTATTTGTATAACATGGCGCAGGGCGTATTGCTCGAAGACAACTGCGCAAGCCAGCAGGAAGATTTGACGCCACGCGACAAGATGGCGCAGGCTGCATCGAAACGCATCGACGCGAAAATCCGCGATCTCAACAGCCAGTCGAGTAGCGAGGCGCCGGACATTAATGGCGAACGCCAGATTACCGACGAAGAAGTTCGCAACTACAAGAATGATTTGCTCGACGGTTATACCTACCGCGATTCCTCACGCGAGCTATTGCGCCGCACGATTATTCAGCATCAAAATGGTAGCCAGTCTGGCCTCTTGCCAGAATCTACTTGGTAAGGCGATCTTGTTCTGCTTTGACGACCGACGCGATTGCTTCAGCAGCTTTTTCGATGTCTTCTTCGGTAGTTGGACGGCCGAGGGTGATGCGCAACGAGCCAGCGATTTCAGTATCGTTTAGGCCGATTGCTTTGAGGGTTGGAGACTTTTCGCCCTTGCTTGCCGCACAGGCGGCGCCGGTCGAAAGATAGACGCCTTTGTCTTCGAGTGCAAAAATGAGACGCTCCGCATCAAGGCCCGGAAGGCTGAGCGGGAGGAAGTTTGCGAGCTGAGTTTTGGCTTTGCCGTGGAAAATAATTTTGTCTTCGCCAAGGCTAGCGACGAGTTTCTTACGAAGATCGTCACGAAGCTTGGCAAGGCGTTTGCGTTCAGAATTGATATGTTTTTCGGCGTCCGCAATAGCAGATGCAAAAGCAATAGTTGCCGGGACGTTTTCCGTACCGCTACGCAGACCCATTTCCTGACCGCCGCCATAATTCTGCGGCTTCAAGCGGACACTGTGGCCAACATAGAGCGCACCGATTCCCTTCGGACCATAAACCTTTGCGGCATTAATCGTCATCATGTCGACGCCAAGGCGCGCGACTTTGACTTCCAAGAGGCCAAGGCCCTGCGAAGCGTCGCTATGAAAATAGAGCGGCGTCTTTTCGCCGTTTAGTGCGCGGCGTTGGCGTTCTTCACTAATCACGCGAGCAATATCTGCGAGTGGCTGAATCGTGCCGAGTTCGCTACTAGCAAGACAAATCGAAACGAGCTGCGTCTTTGGCGTGAGCTTGCGCTTGAAGTCTACAATATCGACGCGGCCGGTCTGGTCGACGGCGATGGTTTGCCAGTTTTTGCGCTTGGCATTTTCGAGTACGGACGGATGCTCGACGGCTGAAATGAGTACTTCCGCGTCTTCGTCGACAGCAGCAAAGGCGAGACTATTGGCTTCGGTCGCACCGGAAGTCATTACGAGATCGACGCCTTTTGCACCAATCACGTGCGCAATTTCGTCTTTTGCGTTTTCGTAATCTTTGCGCGTTTCGACGGCCGGCAGATAGGCAGCAGAAGGGTTAAAAAATTTCTCGTCAAAAAACGGGAGCATGGCCTGCTTGGCTTTTTTGGACAGAGGCGTAGCCGCCGCATAATCGAGATAAATCATGTCAATATTATACAATAATTACGCCGGTAATTCAAACAAAGGCAGTTTCGCAATGTCGTAATCGGCAATCTTCGTGCGGCGAAGATCGGTGCAGTATGCGCCGCAGCCTAGAGCCTTGCCGAGATCTTCGGCGAGCGTACGAATATAGGTACCGCTACTGACGTGGGTGCGGATTTTGAGAATTGGCGCCTCGTAGCTCATAATTTCGAGCTCATAAATCGTTACTGTGCGGCTCGGAATCTCAACATCCTTGCCGGCACGCGCGAGCTTGTAGGCACGCTGGCCATTAATTTTGATGGCTGAGAAGGCCGGTGGCGTCTGCTGAATTTCGCCACGGAACTGCGGCAGGATTGCTTCGATTTCTTCACGCGTCGGAATTGCGGCGCCAGTTTCTGCAATTTCGCCTTCTGGGTCGCCCGTCGTCGAAGTCGCGCCGAGGCGAATCGTTGCCTCGTAGACTTTGTCTTTTTTCGTGAGCTCAGGCGCCTTTTTCGTTGCCTTGCCGGCAAGCAAAATCAGAAGGCCGGTCGCAAACGGATCGAGCGTGCCAGTGTGGCCAACTTTGACCTTATGCCCTTCGCGCTGCGTCAAAATACGACGGACGCGCGCCACGGCGCCAAAGCTACTCATGCCAGACGGCTTGTCGACAAAAATAATTTCTTCCATGCCTATATTATACCAACAAAAAAGTATCCCTGTTGTCAGGGATACTTTTGCAATTAAAGCTCAGTGCTTGCGGAAGCGTACTTGCTAATGAAAAGCTTCAAGTCCGCTTCTTCCTTTACGTCGTCGAGGCGGTCATAAACTACGCCGTCCTTGATGAAGTAGAAGGCTGGGTTTTCTTCGACATCGCCGAGAGCCTTTTTGGCACGCTCGTCGTCTTTGGTCGTGACGCCACTTTCAAACGTGTAGCGATAAATGTTGGCAGCGAGGCCAGAATACTGAGCAACACGCTTTGCGAAGGCGTCGCAGGTAATGCAGTTACCGTCGTCGCCGGTTGCACCAACAATCAAGAAGCCTTCTTCGTGGCTCTGGACGAGATCAATCACGGCGCCAGCGCTAAGAATGGTAATACCATTTTCGTCTTTCTGCTTGCCGGCTTTTTCGTCAGTAAATTTGCCGTTATAAATGTAGCTGTCTGCGCGGAACAAATCACGGACGGACTTGTTGAAGCTGAAAGAAATAACCAAAACAGTCGTAATCGCGACGAGAATCGCAATCAAAATGTAGAACGAAAGCTGCGAGCTGACGAGTTTGCCGTCACACTTGCAACCATCACATTTGCAATCACATTTCTTATTGGACGCCACCGCTGCTTTTGCTGGCTTTGTCACAGTTTTCTTTGTAGCTGGTTTTTTAGCCATATTATCTCCAATTCGATTTGGAGATATTATATCACGCTTACGGTTATTCTTAAACCTTGTTGATGACCGGTATCACGATTGGAGTGTGGCCAGTTGCATCATAAAGAATATGCGTAACGTCTTCTTTGATTTCGTCTTTGAGCGCTTTTACGTCAGCGTCAGAAGAAATCGTATGGTCGGTCTTGGCGCGGAGATAATGACGAATCTTGCCAATCAATTCCTCAGAATTATCGAGATAAATGAAGGCGCGCGAAACGATATCCGGCGTTTTGATGAGACGACCAGTTTTCTTGCTGATGGTCAAAATCACGACAAAGATGCCCTCACGCGAAATATGAATACGATCCTTCACGACCGCTTCGTTAACCTGCTGGTCAGCGTCGTCATAAAGCTTGTTGCCGACCGTAATACGGCCGTTCTTGCGAATCGTCTGGTTTGGCAAGAGCTCAACAATATCGCCATCGTCGGCCACGAGAATGCGGTCGCGCGGGATACCGACAACATTTTCCGCCATTTCGGCGTTATGTTCAAGCATGTAGAATTCGCCGTGGTATGGCATATAGTTCTTTGGATGCAAATCAGTCACGAATTTGACATGGTCTTCATAGTATGCGTGGCCGGAGAGATGCAATGGACCAATATTTGTCAAATGCGTCTTGTTGTGCTGAATAACCTGCGCACCTTCACGGAGCAATCCGTCAACCGTGCCCATAATCTTTGGCTCGTTGCCTGGAATTGGGCTAGAACAGAAGACGATCGTATCGGTTGCTTTGACCTTGATGTGGCGATGCGCACCAGTGACCATACGGTTCAAAACAGCGTTCATTTCGCCCTGGGAACCAGTACAAACAATCGTAACTTTATCGTCTGGAAGTTTAACAATATCTTCCATCTTCATGATGACGTCTTTTGGCACCTTGATGGATTTCGCACGGAGCGCGACCTCGACGTTGTTAATCATCGAGAAACCAGCAAAGGCAACCTTGCGACCGCGTTCAGCAGCTTCGCGCAAAACGCATTCGATGCGCTTCACCTGGCTCGAGAAACAGGAAATAATAATGCGGCCAGTAGCGTAGTTGTCCATAACTTTACCAATATTGTCGCCAACGTCGTATTCGCTATGTGGATGCGTGCCAGGAACGTCAATGTTTGTCGACTCGTTGAGCATCAAAGCGAAGCCTTCCTTGTCGGCAATCTCACGCAAGCGATCATAATCAGCCGGCGTATCCATTGGATTGGTTTCGAAACGCCAGTCGCCCGAAAGAAGAATTGGACCATTTGGCGTGCGAACCACAATCGAAGTGTTGCCCGGAATCGAGTGGAGCGTATGAATAAACTCAGCAGAAAGATGTTGGCTAAGCTTGATTTCTTTGTGCTCGAGCGGATTAACAATCTGATAATTCATGTCTGGGACATCCGTGAGCTCAGACATCTGCTTCTTGATCATGCCAATCGTAAAGGCAGTACCGTAGATTGGAACATTCGGACCGTAGAATGGCAAGAGATGTCGGCAAGCACCAATGTGGTCGAGGTGAGCGTGCGTAAAGAGAATTGCCTTCACCTTGTCGCGGTTGTCGTCGAGCCACTTGGAATCTGGGACCATGTAGTTGACGCCAGGATAATCGGCGTTTGCAAAAAGCGTGCCCATATCGATGAGAACCATTTCGCCCTGATACTCGATGACGGTCATGTTCTTACCAATGCCGAACTCGCCGAGACCACCGATTGGAATGACGCGAACGGCGTCTTTGTCTGGGCGTGCAGCACGAATCTGATTAATCGTGAGCTGAGCACCCTTGAAGCCGTTGTAGCGAGATTTGTTTACTGGAATGCCGATGATATGCTGCGTAGCCTGCGCGTTCACGTCTGCGCTAAGCATGCGCTGATGGTGGACCATCTCGCCTTTGCGCGTGTTGACAAGCAACTTAACATCGCTACCCTTTGCGGCAGCCTTCTGCGTCGCAGCTTTCTTAGCTGGAGCCTTAGCGGTTTTCTTAGTCGCAGTTTTCTTCTTGGCGACGAGTTTTTCGTCTTTGCCGCCTGGCGCAAAATTCGCATTGAAATTGCGTTTCTGGTTTTCTTCAAATTGTTTTTTGATGTCCGGGAGTCGTTCGGCGCGCATTTTCAAAAGTTTCGCGCGGCGTTCGGCTTCGGCCTTGGATTTATCGTTCATTTTTCCCTTTTAGTTAATAAATAATATTTAATACCCACACTAAGCGCCCCTAAAAAGACTGATTTACAGGTCAAGAGCTGTTGCGCTAAAAGTAATAATTAGTATCTTTATTATAGCAAAGTAAGGTCATTTTGGCAAGAAAAAGAGCGTCCGCATTGGACGCTCTTGGATTAAGCTGCTCGCTTCTGCAAGCCTCTGGTCTTTTTACCGCCAGTTCTTCTGGCTATACGCAGCTGTTCGTAGGTGTAAAGATAGTCGCCAGGAGTGAAGAATTCGACCTCCTCTCCGGCGGTAATCTTACACAGCTGGGCTCTCGTCCACCTAAGCGCAACCCGTCGGAAATCGCAGTAATTAGTGCGTTTCTGGATTTTCTTCAAGAATACCGTTGCGTCGTCTCGATCATAGACGCCGTTATTCTCCAGAACGTCACGAACCAGCAACCAAACTTCGGGAGCAGTCTTGTAATGCTTTCTCCCTTTCTCCATTAACTTTTCCGCCTTATTTCCATACTTTTTCTCGAATACTCTTTCGACCTCAGGCGAAGTAAAATCGCTAATAAAGAGATCTTTATAGAGCGCGTAGAAACGCACCCAATTTCCGGTCTTCAGCAGCAGCTTTTCCATGCTTTCGTAGTAAAAGTGCAGATCTAGCATATTCATCACCCCCTTCGTGGATCGCTAGAATCAAAATATCATATGTATATTATATCACACTTTGCCCAGAAAATCAAGCGTAACAGGGGTTATTCGACGATATACGGGTCAGTTTTGAGGCCGGTACCAGATGTGAATACCGTGCCGGCTTTTAGCACGACCATTGGTCGCAGAGCTTCCGTGTCGCCAGCATAATAAGTGTGCAGAGATTCATTCCAGCGCATCATATCGGTGTAATCTTCGCCCACATACGAAGGCGAAGCAAGCCAAGCATAGCGGCCAGTGTATAGATAATTTTGAGTATCACTCTGGCGCTCAAACCAAGGCACACCCGCAAGCGTCATTTCGTCGGCGGTCGGAAGGCCGATTTTGTGATTGAGCTCCGCGTTAGTATTGGAAACCTGGAAAGCATCGCGTGAGTTAGTACATTCGAGCGATGGCTTAATCACGCCGTTTTCGTCACCATAAACATTTCGTCCATATACGTTGTAAAAACCATAGAAGCCCGTCGCGCCATTCCCCACGCTATCTTTACTCTTGATGGCGCCCGAATAGTAGCTACGATCATTACAGAAGACCGCATCTTCGAGCTTGTTATCGTCGAGGTGTTTTGATTCAAACCAGGATTCGACCACGCGCTTCGCATTGCTATCGGTCGTGTTAGTAAACATCGCCGCTTTTGCTGCCTCAATATCGTCGTAGCCGTTGAGTGGCAGATAGTAAATGGTGCCGCCGTAGTTGTAGTTGGTAATATAGGCAATCTGGGTATTACTGCAAGACGTCGCGCCATTCGTGCAGAAGTAATGATAGCGCGCGGCTGATTCGACACGTTTGTTCGCCCAAGTACCAGAAATTGCGTCTTCACTGAGCGTGTAAGTGTTGCCATCCCGAGAAACTTCATTTGCAAAAGTATAAGTCCCAGTCCCCGGCGACATGCTCGCAAGATTAATCACCGTGCCGTACTTGTAGCCCACATGTGCCGGCGAAGCCCAGGTGGTATTGTAAGCATAGGTCGTATTGTTAATCGCGGCATTAATGCCGGTCGCGTTACATTGACCGTTCGATGGTGCGCCGTTATAAATCATCTTGATGCCGCCAGCCGCGGTTGTGCGCATAATCTTCCAGCAGAGGCCAGACCAAATCACGTTGTTGTCACTAATCTGGCCGCGGTAGTAGTAAATATCCACGCCATTTTCGGTGTATTTATTAATGCCGTTGCCGTTTGCAACCGCAACGTCGTTCGAGATGGTCGCTTTGCGCGAGAAGTCGATCTGGTAATCGCCGAGATTATTAGCGCGGCTCGCAATCGCGTAATGCAAAGTGCCCATACCATATTCGACATCGCCCTGCATCGTCTCGGCTGTTATTTCCAAATGATAAGTCGCACCCTCATACTCGTCGTTTGGTTTAGTACAAACAAGATTACCTGAGACGACAGAACAAACATTATCTGCGCCAAGATTGGCGTCGCAGTTTAAAGTGACAGACTTGAATAGCGAGCTCGTCGAAGCACCTGGCGCAAGCGTTTCTTTGTAGTAATAATAACCGTCAGAACGAAGAGTCCAATCAGTCTCATTCTGGAAATTAATAATCGCGAGCGTGACGCCATCTTTGACTGACGGCAGGTAGTCTGTATCGGCCGCATTGCGCCAGTATTCTTCATATTTGATACGCACAGCAATTGGCGCATTGCCCTCATTTTTAACTACAAAAGTTTTTGCGGTTTCATCACACGTTTTCCAATCGCTCGGACTCGTAAATTCCTCTATGTGGGCAACCTTGTAATTATTAATCTCGAATTGGTTGCCGAAGATTGACTTGTCGCTGCCTAGCGCGAAAACAGCACCGATAACACCGACGACGGCAAGGGCGATTGCGATAGTTAATAGATTCTTTTTATTTTTGAGCTTTATCGCCATCTACTACTCCACGATATATGGGCTGGTTTTAAGGCCGGTGCCAGAGATGAAATTCATGCCTGCTTTGAGCGTGACGACTGGGCGGAGGCCGCTCGTTGCGTATACGCCGGTCGAGGCGATGGTGCCCGTTATTATTCCCTGTCCAGCATAGGAGGCGCCATACATATACGGCGATATCGTCCAAAAGGTTTGGCCCGTATATAGATAGTTGGTTTCAGAAGCCTCAGTAGACCAGTGCGGGACGCCGGCGAGCATAGCCTCACTCATAGTTATTAAACCTACCTTATATCCCAATTGTCCATTACCGTTTTCTGCACTTTTAGTGAAGGCGTCTCTTATATTCGGGCACTCGAGACTAGGCGTGAGATTATTATTTTCGCCAATGAACGACGTGATTGCATATTGATTAAAGATAGTATAGCTGTTATTGCTGCCGGCAGCCTCCGTAAGCGCGTTTTCGTCTTCCCCCAATAGCGCGCCGCCAACTATAGTGCGATCGTTGCAATAAACGGCGTCTTCTAGGTCGTCTTCATAATCGTTAAGGTGCTTGTTTATGAACCAAGATTCGACCGTCGATTTCGCGACACTATCTGTACTATTCGCAAACATCGCGGTTTTCATTTGCTCAATATCGTCGTAGCCATTTACTGGTAAATAGAATATCTGTCCGGCCGTAGTCCAGTTGTCGTTGTAATAGGTAATGTAGCCAATCTGCGTATTGCTACAGGTAGTCGCGCCATTCGTGCAGAAGTAATGGTAGCGTTCAGCCGCCTGGTCGCGTGTTTCAAGCCAAGCGCCAGAGATCGATTGCCCTTCCGAAGTATCAAGCGTATAAGTATTGCCGTTTCTTGAAACGTCGTTAGAGTAGGTGTAAACCGTGGAGCCAGGATTCATCTGAACAATCTCGATGCGTGCACCATATTTGTAGCCAACGTCTGCTGGAGAATAGGAGCTATTGGCATAGCGATAGGTAGTTCTGCCAATTTGCGTCGCCGTGCCGGTCGCATTACATTGCAGTTTGCCGTTAACCGTACTCGGTTCACCATTATATATTAGTTTTGTGCCGCCCATTGCAGTGGAACGAACAATCTTCCAACAGAGATTTGCCCAGATAACATTGTTGTTATCGACTTCGCCGCGATAGTAGTAAATCTCGCGGCCATTTTCATAATAACGGTTCACGCCGTTGCCGTTCGCGGTAAACACATCATTGGACTGAACAGCCTTTTTCGTAAAGTCGACGACATAGTCGCGCGGGTTAACCTGGCTAGCCATAAGATCCGTAAAGCTGCCGGCGCCGAGCTGCATGGTCTGCGCGGTAATCTTCAAATGGTAGCTTGCGCCTTCATATTCGTCGGCTGGCTTTTCGCAAACCGTGCCGTTGGCGGTTTTTGTGCAGATATTATCTTTGTCGAGGTTCGCATCGCAATTTAATTTCACTGCCTTGAAAAGCGAACTAGTAGTCGCATTTGGCTGAAGCGTTTCTTTATAGTAATAATAGCCGTCGGATTTCAAAATCCAGTCATCTTCATTTTGGAGAATAATCTGAACGAGTTGGACGCCATCCTTGACCGGCTGAAGATACTCAGTGTCAACTTTATTGCGCCAGTATTCTTCATAGGAGAGGCGCACAGTCACCGGTGCGTTGCCCTGATTTGTTACGGTAAAAGTCTTGGCGACTTCTTCGCATGGCTGCCAGTTGGTCGGGCCAGTGAATTCCTCGGAATAGGCAATCTTATAATCGGCAACCCCGAAAACGTTTGGCATAGTCGAGCGGTCGTTGCTTAAAGCGTAAGTCAAAGCAATGCCGGCCAACAAAAACACGCCAGCGATAGCAATAATAGTCCGTTTGTTTTTGACGTTTTTCATTTTTGACCTATTTACATCTATTATTTAAGCACAAGCGGCACAAAATTGCAAGGTCTTGACGCTATTCGTTCTTTCGTGCTAAACTATAAACATACAGATATAGACCGGCTCGAAAAGAGGCGGTGTTTTTAAGCCCAGCGCCCGGCAGAGATTGGCGCAGAAAGGATCCAAAAATGGATTTAGATATCAAACAGATGGTTGCGATGGTTGACATCGTTGCTGAAGAAAAGAATCTTCCAAAAGAAGTCGTGATTGACGTCATCGAACAGGCAATTGCTGCTGCATGGCGCAAGGATAACGGCGACAAAGATATGAATGTTCGCTGCGAGCTCGACCTTAATACTGGCGAAGCAAACGTCTTCATCTCCCGCGAAGTCGTCGAGGATGATGTTGCTTACATTCCTGCTACCGAGATTCCGCTCAAGGAAGCTAAGGGCAAGAAGGTCGGCGATGTCGTCGAAGAAAAAGTTAAGGTTACCGGTTTTGGCCGCGTCGCTTCGATGACCGCAAAGCAGGTCGTCACTCAGCGTCTCCGCGAAGCTGAACGTGATGCCGTCTTGGCAATCTACGAAGATCGCGTCGGCGAAGTCGTGAACGGTACCGTCGTTCGCGTCGAGCCAAAGCTTGTCCGCATCGACCTCGGCAAGGCTACTGGTATTATGCCAAAGTCCGAGCAAATCGAAGGCGAATATTACTCCGTCGGTTCCCGCGTCAAAGTCTACATCAAGGAAATCGAGCGCAACGAACGTGGCGCCCAGCTCATCTTGAGCCGCGGTTGCTCCGAATTTATTGAATATCTCTTCCGCCAGGAAGTTCCAGAAATTGAAAACGGTTCTGTCGAGATTAAGGCTATCGCCCGTGAGGCTGGTCGCCGCACCAAGATTGCAGTTGCTGCAACCGCACCTGGCATCGACCCAGTTGGTACCTTCGTTGGTGGTCGCGGTATTCGCGTCCAGGCCGTCATGAACGAAATCGGCGAACGCGAGAAGATCGATATCGTCAACTGGAGCGACAACGTTTCTGAATATATCCGCGAAGCCCTCAGCCCAGCTGAAATTCAGAAGGTCGAAATCGATGGCAAGAAAGCTATCGTTTACGTCACCAAAGAGCAGCAGTCGATCGCGATCGGTCGCGTTGGCCAGAACGTCCGCTTGGCTTCCAAGCTCACTGGCTACGACATTGACGTCGAGGTCGCAAAGGCTCCTGAAAAGAAGAAGAAAAAGAACGTCGAAGATTCCCTCCTCTCCGCAATCGAAGAAGAAGGCGACGAAGAGTAATTACTCAAAAAAATATCCCCGGCTCCGGGGGTATTTTTTATTTCTTTTTGCATTTTGCCGCGGATGGAATCTTTGCACCACTACGTCGCATCAAATCTTGCGCCTCTTCCGTGAGACACTCGTCATCGTCCTTAATATTACCCTTTTCGTCGATATGTTCAAACATGACGCGGATAGCAACAACAAGAATAATGACAGCAAGTATGGCAAAAACTGTGATAACAAGACCGCGAGCAAAGTTTCTTTGTTTTTCTTCGAACATTTGCCTGAATTATAGTATCACGCTTATGCTTTGTCAAGTTCGTCGAACTTGGCTTTCATGGTCGGGTTGTTGCGCGTGAGGCGCTTAATTGTGAGGTCGTCGAGCTTCACTTCTGCCGCCGACAAATGCTTATCCGAAAGCATCAAGGCGTCGCGCGTTTTCTCGAGATCCTTGATGGCTTTATTGATTTGCTCGATTGCTTCGAGATGCTTTTTGCCAGCATTCTTCATCGTAGTCGACCAAGAAGCCTTCCATTCGTTCATATCTTTTTCAAAGTTCGTAATATCAATATCCTGGTTGCGGACGGCGACGAGTTCTTTTTTGTACTTCATCGAATTGAGCGCGGCGTTACGCAAAAGTGTAATAATCGGAATGAAGAATTGTGGGCGAATTACGTACATTTTTTCGAACTTATACGAAACGTCAACGATGCCGGAATTATACAAATCGCTGTCAGCTTCGAGCAGGCTCACGAGCACGGCGTATTCGCAGTTTTTCTCTTTGCGATCCTTGTCGAGTTCCTTGAAGAAGTCTTCGTTTTTGTGCTTCGTAGCGGTCGTTTCATTTTCGTTTTTCATTTCGAACATGATGGAAATAATTTCGTTACCATCCTCGTCGCATTCGCGGAAAATATAATCGCCCTTGCTACCCGTGCGCGCATCATTGTCCTTTTCGAAATAGGCGTTTGGAAAAGCAGCCATGCGAATCTGATTGAAACTATTCTGGCAGTGCTGCTCCAAAGTCTCACCAATCATCTTGGTACTGAGCTTTGCCTTCAGATCTTTGAGCTGCTGAATTTCGTCGTCTTTTAATTTGAGCGCGCCCTTGTACTGCGCGACGATTGAAGTCTCGCGAAGTTGCGCTTCATTTGCCTTCGCCTTTAGTTCGCTAGCGAGCTGGTCGCGTTCTTTTTCGACTGGCGCAAGTGCCTTTGCGACGGCGAGTTCTTTTTCCGTCTCGGCGCTTTTTAGCTGCGATTTTAATTGCTCGATTTCGGCGGCATTTTTTGCGAGCGCCAACTCCTTGTCGGCAGCCGCCTGCTTCTTGCTCTCCTCGATACGAGCATGTAATTCATTTTCGAATTCGGCGCCGCGCACTTGACTCAGAATATCCGCATAGCTCGCGTCGTCGACCTTAAAAGTTGTTCCACACTTTGGACATTTTATCTCTGACATATTATTATTATAGTATGAATGATAAAGATGTAAAAATCCTAGCTATTGTGGGTATGTGCGGAAGCGGCAAGTCCACCGCCATCGACTATTTGACCGAAAAGAAAATTCCGAAAGTTTACTTTGGTGGCGTGATTCTCAAAGCGCTCGCCGATGACGGCGTTGAAGATACGCCAGAAAACGAAAAGCGCTATCGCGAAGAATTGCGCGAAAAAGAAGGCAAAGATTTTGTCGTCAAGCGCGCGATTAATGAAGTAAGGAATTTAATTGCAGCTGGCCAAAAACGCATCGTCCTCGATGGTCTTTATACTTGGACGGAATACAAGATTCTGCGCCAAGAATTCCCAACCGAAATGACCGTCGTGGCTGTCGTCGTACCAAAGGCTTTGCGCCGCAAGCGCCTCGCCGAGCGCCCAGAGCGTCCATTCAATGCGCAGCAAGCTGCTGAGCGCGATAAGACCGAAATTGAGAATCTCGAAAAGGGCGGCCCAATCGCAATCGCCGATTACTATGTCGACAACTCCGGCACAATCAAAGAATTCCACGAACGCTTCGCTTCCCTTTGTAA
>JAFYZJ010000054.1 GCA_017548735.1 Candidatus Saccharimonadota bacterium
AAAATTCAGATGAACAGTTCGTCTAGTAAGACCGAAATTGGGAATCAGCTTGCCAAAGTCGGTACAGCGCTTGGCGTAGCAAATACGGGCATTAACTTTATTTGCGGCGTGATGGATATTGCGACAGCCTTCAAGGCTCTGATTGTTGGCTATCAGGCAATGCAAAATCTCGCCGTTGTCCACTCTTTCCTCGAATCAATCAATAAAGCCCAGGCTGGCGATGACCATAATGGCCTCATTCATAAGTTGATGGATATGATGACCAAAAAGGCAAAAACCACCTACGAGACCACCGACTATGACAGCGTGACCAGAAATGGCGATACGTACGAAGCGGGAAGCACCTCGACAATAACTCTCTTCAAATCCGCGATGGAAGCATCGCCGATGGCTTGGCTATTTGGCGGGGAAGATATAGATATGTCTGACCCAAGCGTACAAAGCTTTCAGCCGAGCGTGGCGATTAATCGCGGTCTAAATAAGGTTTTTGATACTCAATTTGATTTTGCGTCCGGCGTTAATCTTGATGGCATGACGAGCGCGAGCTCGTTTAGGAACTGCGCAATTACGCGCGCAGTAACCTCGGCTGCGATGGCTGGCCTTACGATTTTGCTCTGGCTCTTCCCGCCGGCGGGTGCCGCAGCTAGCGCGGCTGGTACTGGCGCGAAGGCAGCGCTCAAGGCAGCACTCACGATTGCGATGTCGGTAATTATCGCCTTTATTATTCCGTATGTTGGCAACATGCTCGCGCGTGAGGCCTTCAAAGAAATTGCCGGCGTAGATTTAGGTACAGTATTTCCATCTTCGGTAAACCGGTTCATGGGGACGATGCATGTAGGTGGCGGCGTAGCTGATGAACAAGGGTTCTTGATGTACCGCCGAGAACAGGAAAAAGTCATTGCCGACCAGGCCCGCTATGAACGCGATACGCATAGTCCATTTGATATAACATCGAAATACACCTTCCTGGGAAGCCTGGCGTCGCAAATGATACCACTCGCTTCGCAAATGTCGTCACTCAATGGCGCGATTAGCAACTTCGGCTCAATATTAAGTAACTCATTTGCCTCGTTATTCCCGAATTCATCGGCGGCGAACGACGCAATTGAAGTCCAAAAAATCAAAGAGCGCACAGAAAAATACTGCCCAGATATAGCCGAGATCGGCGCTCTAGCCGACGAAGAATGTAATGTCTACAAGGTTACTGACGTTAGGACAATGGATTACGACCCGGCAGCAAATGCTGATGCTATCTTTGACAAGAATCTCGATCCTGCACCGGAATCTGGCGACGGTATGCCGACGATTAAAAAAGGTTCAAAGCTTGCTCAATTTGTAGAATTTTGTAGCGAGCGCCAGTCGATGTTTGGTATTGCTGATCAAAACATTGCTACAAAACTAAACCCAGTTGACTCGAGTAACTATTGGAATACGAGTAATAGTGATGTCAATATGGGCGCCAGCGCCGCCACCGACGCGGCTATTGGTATGATTCCGGTTGTTGGCGACATTGTCGATGTGGTAGGTAATACTAAAAAGGTCAATAATCTCGGCTGGATCACTGGCGAGAGCTGCGTAGTAAACAATACTGCAGGAGACGACGCGTTGTCTGAAGATATTTCATGGAGTGGGGAAACGGGTGAATCGGCGGACGAATTCCAGCGTTTTGTCGAAGATGACCGTCTCTATGCCCTGATGCGCGGCACAAAGAGCGCCACAGATGCATATCTAGAAGAATACTACAAAGAAAACCCAATCGATGAATCATTTGAGGGGATGCTAGCTCGTTATTCTGGTCTCACAAAAGATAATGTAATTGCGATGCTAGACCTTATTGAGGTTCAGACTTGGATTGCTGATTATGAGCCGGCCGGCTTGATGCCGTATGCTAAAGCAGAAGAGAAGGCGGAAGAAATAAAGATTGAAGGTTCTGACGTAGTTGAAACGCCAGTAACGATTATCGCTCACGAATACTACTTCGAGCCACGCCGAAACTACAATATTGCTTAGATAGAAAAAAGCCGCAATTTAACTTGCGGCTTAATTCTTTAATCAATACGGCAGATAGTACTGACCGAGGCTATACGTATCATATCCAGAATTAATAAAATCTGAATAATAGAACGGATTTTCTCCTAAATGCTGAGGGCCTACAGTCATTAAATAGGCGAGGAGTATTACATCTTCGCGCGACAGAGCGACACTCACAGAAGGACCGCCGCAAAGGCTGTACCATTCTGAGCTATTTGAGTGATTAGGCACCGTGCAGATTGATTCGCAATACTGCGGGTTGCTCTGCTTGTCGGGGTCGTAACACTTTTCGCTAGAATCCAGTCCTGCAGGGATAGGATACTTAACGAAGCTATAACCTATTAAGCTAAGCTGCGGTAATCCAGTTGGATTATTGCTTGAGCCGTCAACGCCAATAAGAAGAATCATCATATTGCCGTCACCGAAATCGTACTCATACCAGTCTACCATAGACAGATTGTCGTCATAGCTGGTATTGCCGTTTGCTCTGTGCGGTCTCCATCCGTAGTCTCTAGCAAGATAATAAAGATCGAAGCCATTTTCGCCATTTCTTACGTCGGTGAAGTAGTAATCTTCGAGATTAACATCCATAGAGAACTGATATCCATACGCCTCATAAGTATAGGCGCCGGACTGTGTCGGAGTAGCTGTTTCGCTACTGCTAGTTTCTGTCTCTGTTGTTGCAACAGAGCTTGCGATTGACTGGTTGGGTTCGCTAAAATCAGGAGTGATCTGGGTTTCAGTCTCTCTTGATGTAGGATCAACCTTGTCGTCGTGCTGGTCACAAGCGGTAAAGAGGCTAAGCATTACTGCAAAAGCCATCAGTACGCATATAACCTTCATAATCTTTCTAAGCTTCTTCATAATGGTCACCCCCTTATATATTTTTTTTCGAATAAGCTTATTAAGTAGCAAAAACAACTGTTATATCTACCATATCAATTGTAAGGTGCTATAACAGCTGCTTTACGCATCTGTATGAACCCATTATACCACAGATAAGCAAAAAAGTCAATAAGGGGTGACAAAAGGGGCAAAATATTTTATACTATAACTAATATGAATTTCTGGTCTCAGTTCGAAAAAGGCTTTACTTGTCTTGCGCCAATGGAGGGCGTGACGGATATTGCGTTCCGCCAGGTTGTTGCGCATGCCGCGCGGCCGGATATTTTCTTTACCGAATTTACGAATGTGAACAGCTATTCTAGTGAAAAAGGTCGCCCAAATGCGCTCGAACGTCTGAAATTTGAGCCATCCGAGCAGCCAATTGTTGCGCAAATCTGGGGTAAAAATCCAGAGATGTTTGCTGAAACGGTTGCTGCGGTCAGGGATCTCGGCTTCCAGGCGGTAGATATCAATATGGGCTGTCCGGATCGCCACGTTGTTGCGACTGGCGGCGGTTCTGGGTTAATTCGCACGCCGGAGCTCGCCAAGGAGATTATCCGCGCCGCGCAGTCGGTGCCGGGCATTACCGTATCTGTTAAAACTCGCCTTGGCTACACGAAGGCAGACGAATGGCGCGCTTGGCTGACAAACATTCTCGAAGAACATCCAGCTGCGCTCACGGTCCATCTTCGCAGCAAAAAAGAAATGTCGAAAGTCGATGCGCACTATGAATTGGTGCCAGAGATTGTTGCCCTCAAAAATGAGCTCTCGCCGGAGACGAAACTAATTATCAACGGCGATATCAAATCTGCCGCTGACGCGCAAAAGTTCGTCGACCAGGGCGCGGATGGCATCATGATTGGTCGTGGCGTATTCCAGAATCCGTTCTGTTTCGAGCGCGAGCCGAAAGAGCATAGCAAAGAAGAGCTTATTGATCTCATGCGTTATCATCTCGACCTCTATGAAAAATACGGCCTCTATCCTTACGATCCGCTCAAGCATTTTTATAAGATTTATATTAATAATTTCCCGGGCGCGAGCGATTTGCGTGCTAAACTAATGTTGACGAAGTCAATCGCGGAAGCGCGAGAAATCATCAAAGGACTATGAAAAAAACAATTATCTTATTGCACGGCCTACGCGGCGACCATCACGGTCTCGCCGAGGTAGCCGAATTGCTCGAGAAAAAAGGCTATAATGTCGTCAATCCGGACTTGCCCGGTTATGGCGAAGATAAAACTCTCGACAAAAAGACTCTCGATTTCTATTTAAAGTGGATTCACGGTCTAGTGAAGGCGCAGAAAGAAAAACCAATTATCGTGGCGCACTCGATGGGCTCGATTGTTGCCTCGCATTATTTAGTGGAGCATTTCAATGATGTGCAACCGCGCGTGGTGTTTGTATCGCCGATTTTCCGTTCTGACTACAAGCAGAAGTCTAGCAATGTGCGTTGCGCGCTCACGATTGCCGCACTCCATCTTTTGCCTCCGCGCCCACGCCTCGGACTCATGCGTAGCAAGCTAGCGTCGTTCTGTATCTCGCATTATCTGACCAGCGACCGCAAGCAGAGCAAAAAAATTGACCAAATGCACTACAAATATTCTGGCAATATCAACAGCGGCAACGGCTTACTTGATGACATTAAGATTTCGATGAAAGAGCAGACGGTACCGGTCAAACAGCTCGACATTCTCTATATCATGGGCAAGAAAGATCGTCTCACGAGCGCGAAACTAGCCGAGCAGCGCGCGAAGACGAACGGTGCTAAGTACGTCGAAATCGATGGCGCCGGCCACCTCATTAACTACGAACAGCCAGAACGCCTCGCGGAGGGCATCGACGAATTCCTCCGGGGTTAATGTTGTATAATAAAGCTAATGAAAATTGCGATTTCCACTGATATTTATTATCCGATGATTAACGGTGTGGCAGTTTTTTCGCGCAATCTCGCAGCCGGTTTAGCAAAGCGTGGCCATCAAGTCATCGTGCTCGCGCCGAGTACGGACGGGAAGTTTAAAATCGAAAAGGACCCGGAATACAATTTTCTCGTTGCGCGACTTAGCTCGATGCGTATTCATGTTTACCCAGATCAAATCAACAAGGTTCCTGAAGCAAAGAAAATTCTTGGCGTCAAATTGCCAAAGATTTTTTATAAAAACGGCCTTAATGTTAGCTTGAACCCGTATTCGGAAATCAAGCAGGTGCTCAACGATTTTCAGCCAGACATTATTCATGATCAGACGCCTGGTCCAGTCGCGCTCGCGGTTTTCCATTATGCCAAAAAGAACGATATTCCGCTCGTCTCGACCGACCATGCCTACCCAGATAATTTGACACAGCAGCTCAAATTGCCGAAGCCGGCCAAGAAGCCAATCAATATGATGATGAATCGCTACTTTGTGAGCTTCTTGAAACGCAGCGAGTATGCGACGATGCCAACCGAGCAGGCGGTGGCAGATTTGATTCCGCAAAAACGCAAGCCATTCAAAGTGCCGGTCGAGGCACTGAGCAACGGCATCGATTTGTCGCGCTTTGCAAAAGGCCGCGCCAACAAAGAGATTTATGAGAAATACAAAATTCCGCAGAACAAGCCAATCGTGCTTTATGTTGGTCGCGTTGATCCGGAGAAAAGTCTCGATGTTTTGATGAATGCGTTTACGGAAGTTCACGAAAAAGTTCCGGACGCACATCTTGTTGTAGTTGGTGACGGTACGGCACGCCCGAAGCTCGAAGGCATTATTAAGAAAGCTGGCCTCGCAAAAAACGCGCACTTCCTTGGTCGCATTATTGGTGATGATTTGCCGCAGATTTATCGCACCGGCACAGTCTTTGCGATTACGAGTAAAACCGAAACGCAGAGTATTGTGTTGATGGAAGCGATGGCAAGCGGCCTCCCGTGTGTCGCCGTAAAAGCCGGCGCCGTTCATGAACTCGTGAAGACGAATAAAAATGGTTATCTTTGCGAACCGGACGACGAAGGCATGGTTGCACGCAGCATTGTAAAAGTTTTGACGAATGAAAAAATGCGCGAAAAGATGAGCGCCGAAAGCGTGCAGCGCGCCGCGAAGCACGACATCAGCCACACGCTCACGCGCATGGAAGAGATTTACCAAACTGTGCTCGATAACCGCGCAAAGGAACTCGTCTAGTGGCAATCCCAAAAATCATTCATTATGTGTGGGTCGGTAGCGCGCCGCTGCCAGAGGATGACTTGCGCTATATTGAAGGTTGGCAAAAACTAAACCCGGATTTCAAAATCAAGCGCTGGACCGAAAAAGACATTGATTTGAAAAAATATCCGCTCGTCAAAAAAGCGCTCGACGAAAAACGCTGGGCGCTCGCAGCGGACATTATCCGCATGTATGCCGTCTACGAAGAGGGTGGTTTTTATCTCGATACAGACGTTGAATTATTGAAGCCACTTGGCGAGTTGACTAAGTATCGCGGCGTTGCCGGTTGGGAATCAAACTTCTGGTTTACGACTGCTGCGTTCGGCGCCGAAAAACATTCGCCGTGGATTGGCAAAATTCTGAAACGCTATGAACTTGCCGATACTAGTAAGCCAATTACGACCGACACATTTCTAAAGACCGTGCATAGCCCGTCGGTTTATGCGCAGGATTTTTGGCCGTTAAAACTTGATGGGAAAACTCATGTCTATAACGACGAGTTTGCAGTATTTGCACGCGAATATTTCAGTCCACAGCACTACATGACGGGGAAGGATTGTCGCACAAAAAACACAATTGCCTACCATCATTACGCGTCGACTTGGCATACTTTTTCGGAAGGTTTTAAAAACTTCTGGAGCCGCGCAGGCTATCGCATTTTTGGTCCACGCATTTTTGCGCGTTGGGAGCGCCGCTTCAATCGTCGCCTCGACAGGCAAATTCGTAAAGAATATAATTAATATATGAGCACAAAAGGCCCAACCAAAAAACAGGCGAAGCTCCTCAAATTTATCGAGGATTATATGCGCACGCATGATGTATCGCCGTCTTATCGCGAGATTCGTGACGCTCTTGGTTTGAGTTCTGTTTCGTCTGTTGCTGAACATATTGAGAATTGCGTTGCGGCCGGTTATTTGCGCAAAGTTCCAAATGCTGCGCGCACGCTCGAAGTGATTGCTTTTGAAAAGCATGAAGAAACTGAGAATTTGTTTACGAAAAAGTTGAATGATTTGTTAGAACGCCAGGCGGCCAATCCGGAAGACCAGGGCATTGCTGACGATATTGCGACTTTGCGCGCCGCGGCGAAGATCCTTCGCTTGCAGCTCCACCTCTGATAATGCTAAAATAAATGGTATGAAAAAAGAGCCAGGTTTTATCTATCGTATTTTTCTTATTATTGGCGATTTGCTTGCAATCGTTTTTGCGTTTTCGTTCGCATATTATTACCGCGTCTACTTTGATCCGCGCCCGTATACTTTTAGTCCAGACATTTGGGACTTCTTCTTCAAGAATCTTTTCCTTTTGCCGGCTTGGCTCGTTGTACTAGCTACGCTCGGTACTTACACGACGCGCAATCTTCAACGCCCACTCGTTTTAGTCGGCCGTCTTTTCCTCGCCAGTATCGTTGGCGTGATGATGATTATTTCTTACGACTTCTTTGTGAATGATACAGCTGTTGCAGTGCGCTCGCTTTTCCCGGTGCGCAGCGTCGCCTTCCTCGTAATGCTATTTAGTTTCGTCGCGTTCTTGATTGAGCGCCTTGCCATTTACTTTGTCCGCCGCACTATTTTGCGCCATAACATCGGTCTTATTCGTACGGTCGTGGTTGGCAATAGCGCAAATACGACGCAGCTGCTCACCGGCGTTTGGCCAGAAACCGGTTTTAAGATTGTTGGTGTTGTTGCGAAAGATAAGTATGTTCCAGAAGAGTGGCGCAAGCGTCAGTATAGCGACGTGAACGACGCGCTTCGTCGTCTCCGCGCTGATGCAATTATTCATACCGACCGCGACAATATCGAAGAGGTCAACACGGCCGCAATTAATCATCACGCTTTGTATTATTACTCGCCGTCGCTCGACTCTGTGATCACGCACAGCGGTCGCGTGCAGTGGCTCGGTGCTACTCCAATTATGCTCATTCGCACTACGCCGCTTCATGGCGCCGCGCTCGTGCTGAAGCGTACAATTGATATTATCGTTTCTTTGTTCGGCATCATTGTTGCTTCGCCATTTATGCTCGTCATTTTCATCATCCAAAAAATTGTAGAGCCAAAAGCACCGGCGATTTACAAAGACGTTCGTATGACGCGTTTTGAGCGTAAGTTTAATTTGTACAAGTTCCGTAGTATGCGCCAGGAATATTGTGGCATGTCTGGTGAAGAGGCCTTCACGAAGATGGGCCGCCCAGATCTCGTGAAAGCCTACCGCAAGCAGGACTCGATTAAGAATGACCCACGCATCACGAAGTGGGGCTCGATTTTGCGCAAGACTTCGCTCGACGAGTTGCCGCAGCTCTTCAACATTTTGAAAGGCGACATTTCCTTCATCGGCCCACGCGCGTTGCCGGTCGTCGAGATTGAATCGCGCAAAGATAAAGCAATTATTCTTTCGGTCAAATCTGGTCTCACTGGCCTCGCTCAGGTTTCCGGCCGCCGCGATATTTCCTTCGAGGAGCGCCGCGTGATTGATGTCTATTATGTAAAGAACTGGTCTCTCGCGATGGATATTTCCATCTTCTTCCGCACGATTATTTCCGTGCTCAAGCACGAAGGCGCAAAGTAGATGACCAACCGCAATCGCAGCATCATGCGCGTGTCGCTGGTGGGGATTGCTGCGAACCTTATTTTGTCGGCTTTCAAAATTGTCGTTGGTATTTTTTCAAATTCCATCGCAATTATTATTGATGCCGTAAATAACCTTAGCGACATTATGTCGAGCGTCGTTACGATTATCGGTGCGCATTTTGCCGGCAAAGAGCCGGATAAGGAACACCCGATGGGACATGGCCGCTCGGAATATCTCAGCACGGTTATTATTGCGGTGCTAATTATTTACATTGGCCTCACTGCGCTCGTTGAGTCGATTCGTAAAATCATTGTGCCAGAAGCAGTGAATTACCAAGTTACGACAATTATTGTTGTGAGCGCGGCGATTGTTATCAAAGTTCTTCTCGGCCTTTATGTTCGTGCGCGCGGCAAAAAACTTCAGTCAGGTTCGTTAATTGGCTCCGGCATTGATGCACTTTATGATGCCATCATCTCGGCCGCTACGCTTGTCGCGATCATTATTTTCTATACAACCGGCTGGTCAATCGAGGCCTATCTCGCGGCTTGTATCTCGCTCTTTATTCTTCACTCAGGCATTAAACTATTGCGCAGCGCATTTAGCACGATTCTCGGTCAGCGCCCCGACGCAAACCTTTCTCGCAAAATTAAAGAGAGTATCGCAGAATTCCCAGAGGTCGAGGGTGCTTATGATTTGGTTGTCCACGATTACGGCGCCGGCTCAACGATTGCCTCGGTTAATATCGAAGTTGACCGCCATCTCAAGGCTTCCCAGGTCGACCATCTTTCGCGCGACATTCAGAAAGCAATTTTCAAAAAGTATAAAGTCATGATTAGCTCGGTAGGTATTTATGCAATTGATTTAGATAATCCGGATGTCAAAAAGCTCTGGCATACCACTAAAACAATCGCGGACAAATACGAACATATTATACAGCTGCACGGCTTCCATGCCGACCTAAACGAAAAGAAGATTCACTTCGACGTGGTAGTGGATTTTGCGCTGGAAGATCGTCGCGCCTATTTCGCGAAGTTTAGCCGTGAGCTCAAGGAAGCGATTCCGGACTACGAACTCATTATTACTCAAGACGTCGACACTAGCGATTAGGGACTAGACAAATCTAAAAGCTTATGCTATATTAGGCCTAGGAATAGGTCAAAACAAACATTCCAAAACAAAAACAAACAAAAAACATGAGAACAAGAAAAATCATTTTTGGTATCTTGTTGACCGTTGCCTGCATGGTATTCATGACTTCTGGCGCCTATGCGGTCTCCATTAATATCGGCCCCGATATTGAGGGCGATATTACTAGCTATCTCTGCCTCTTCGGTGTTTCGCTCGCCGGTATTATTGGCGAGGTCGTCTTCTTAATTTACCGTCAAAAATTGCCCCGCAGGGCATTTTGATTAATATATTTCGTAGCCTAATTCTTTTACCATTGCGATCAAAGCAAAAAAAATGGCTCCCCCGGTCAGACTCGAACTGACAACCTCGAAGTTAACAGCTTCTTGCTCCACCATTGAGCTACAGGGGATGGTATCTATTATTGTATCTAAACCACCTCTAATTGTCAAGCGTCCAAAATTAGACCCGTTTATGCTAAAATAAATGCATACAGTCAGGAGGTTTTTATGTGTGGAATTGTGGGCTATGTAGGTAAAAAAGAAGCACAGGATGTGCTTGTTGGCGGCTTGCGTCGTCTTGAATATCGCGGCTACGATTCGGCCGGCATTGCTACGCTTGATGATAATGACGAGGCGCATCTCGCTCGTTCGGTTGGTAAGATTTCTGAGCTCAGCAGCGTACTTGAAAAAGCTCCGCAGACTGGCCATCTTGGCATTGGTCATACTCGTTGGGCAACCCACGGCGGCGTCACTGAGACGAACGCTCACCCGCACCATGCTGGCGACATTTATCTTGTTCATAATGGTATTATTGAAAACTACAAGGAGCTCAAGGCGGAACTAAAAGATTACGACTTTGCCTCTGACACGGATACGGAAGTTCTTGCCGCTCTCATTGATAGTAATTACAAAGATGGCGTCTCGCTCAAGGATGCAGTCGCGAAATCACTCAAGCGCATTCGCGGTACTTACGGTATTGCTGTCTTCTCGCCAAAAGAGCCAGGTACGATCGTTGTCGCACGTCTTGGCTCGCCACTCATTATTGGTCTCGGTCATGGCGAAACTTTGATTGCCTCTGACGCTTCCGCACTCCTTGGCTATACTCGCGAAGCAATTTATTTGAATGATGGCGAGCTCGCCGTTTGTACAAAGGATGGTGCTGAAGTCTTTAGCCTTGACCTCAAACATCTCGACAGTAAACCGGAGACTATCGAAGGTAATGTTGAGCAGATCCAGAAGAGTGGCTACGATCATTTCTTGCTCAAGGAAATCATGGAACAGGCGACTACACTACATAACACGCTCAGCGGCCGCATTAATCCAAAGCTCGGTAAGATGCATCTTGGTGGCCCTAACCTTACCGAAAAAGAAATGCGCGATATTAATCATGTCGTGATTGTTGGTTGTGGCACTGCCTATTATGCTGGCCTCCTCGCATCCTATTTCATGGAGCAACTCGTTCCAGATTTGACGACCGAGGTTGTGATTGCGAGCGAATATCGCTATCGCAGCTTCCATTTACCAAAGAATTCCGTCGCATTGATTGTTTCCCAGTCTGGTGAGACGGCCGATACGCTCGCATGTCTTCGCGAAATCAAGAAGCGCGGCATCAAGACGCTCGGTATTGTGAACGCGGTCGGTTCGACGATTGCGCGCGAAGTTGATGGTGGTACTTATGTCCACGCTGGTCCAGAAATTTCCGTGGCTTCGACCAAGGCCTTCACGGCGCAGGTTGTCGCTATGCTTATGTTTGGCGGCATGTTAGCTGAATATCACGGCGGCGATCCGAAGCTCATCGCAGAGTACACTCGTGAGCTATCGATTCTCCCAGAAGAAATTGAAAAGACCCTTAATACTCATCGCGAAACGATGGAGCAGCTTGCAAAGAAATATGCCAAGTATGACGACGCGCTCTATCTTGGTCGTGATACCGCCTATCCAATCGCCCTTGAAGGCGCACTCAAGCTCAAGGAAATTTCCTATATTCATGCTGAAGGTTATGCGAGCGGTGAGCTCAAGCATGGCCCAATTGCGCTCATTGACGATCGCTTCTTTGAGGTCTTCACGATTCTTGATAACTGGCTCTTCGACAAGGCTTGCGGTGGCTTGCATGAAGTTCGTGCTCGCGGTGGCAAGACGATTATTCTCACGAATTCCAAAGCAGACATTGAGGCTGATGATATCGTCCGCATCGACAGTCCAATCAAACTTCTCGCCCCAATTCTTCTAAACACCCTTCAGCAGCTACTTGCATATTATATTGCTATCGAGCGTGGCAATGACGTCGATCAGCCGCGCAATCTTGCTAAATCCGTCACGGTGGAGTAATGGCAAAGCCTTTTCAAAAAGTCAAATTACGACATGCCGAAAGCGTTCAGCGTCGCAGCGCGGAGCGCAAAAATCCGAATTACCCGCGTATTTCGCTAAAGTCGCTATTCTACGTCACGGGCATTTACCGCAAAGCAGTTGGCGCCCGCACGATCTTCTTTATTGTCTATCGCATTTATAACTCTGTCCTCCCGTCGATTACGGCTATTCTCGCCGGTTCGGCCGTGACGGCAATTGCGAATGCGGTCGTTACGCGTGACTTTGTACCATTCTTCATTTTGGCGGCGGTCTTGCTTGGCGTTCAGCTCCTAGATGTCATCCTCGGCACAATCAATGGCTTTTTGTCGCTCCGCACCTATCAGGATGTTTATATTTATGTCAGCAAAATGGTTACGACGAAGTATATTCAAATTCCACTGCGCGTGCGCGAGAGTAGGGAGTTTGCCGACAAGTTCAACCGTGTTAAAGATTTTGCTTATTCGATTCCGTCAATTTCGACTAGCGTAATTAATGTCGCTTCAGCAATCATTAGTTTGATTTCGGTTATCATCGCGACGCTCACAGTTTCGCCGATTGTTACGATTGTCGTCGTTGTTTCCGCAATCCCGTCCTCGATTCTTACGCTTCAGTTGTCTGCAAAACGCCGCCGCAACTGGCGTGAGTTCACGCGTGATCGTCGCATTGCTTGGAATATTGAAAGCAAAATCACTAATTCCAACAATGCTCTCGAAATTGAAATGAATGGCCTCGGCGATTATCTCGTCAAACGCATGATCAAAGCCAACCGCCACAGCCAGGAGCAGGATATCATCGACGAGCGCCGCTTCCTTTGGCCGCGTTTTGGTTCGAATATTCTCGAGACCATTGCGAGCTTCGGTGTCCTCATCTTTGTCGCGGTTCAAATTATTAATGAGAAGCTTGCCATTGGCCAGTTCTTTACTGTCCGCACGCTCCTTAACCAGCTGAACGGCAATATCTCCAGCCTCTTTAACAACATTGCTTCCGTCAACGAAAACCTCGTTAATGCCACCGACTTCATGGAGTTTATGAACACGCCAGCCAAACCAAGTGGCGATTTGAAAATCAGCGACATTCCGACCATCGAATTCAAAAACGTTTCCTTCAGCTATCCGAATTCGAATGTCAAAGCGCTCGATAATATTAACTTCACGTTGAACCCTGGCGACTCGCTCGCAATCGTTGGCGAAAACGGCGCTGGCAAGACGACAATCATAAAACTTTTGATTGGCGCTTACGAGCCAACCGAGGGCGTCATCCTCGTAAATGGCGAGCCGTTCTCGAAAATCGATCGCGAAAGTTATCTCGCGCAACTCGGCGCGCTCTTCCAGGATTATTCGCGTTACGAATTTGCCACGCTTGGCGAAAATGTCTGGTTTGGTGATACGAGTAAAAACTATAGCCGCAAAGCCATCGAGCTCGCACTCGAACAAGCTGATCTCGCCAACCTGTCTGCGACCTATGACAAGGGCCTGAACCAAATCATGTCCAAGGATTTCGACGAGACGTCGACGACGGATTTGTCTGGTGGGCAGTGGCAGCGTCTTGCTATTGCGCGCGCACTTTTCCGCTCGCCGAATGTCTTATTACTCGACGAGCCTACTTCGGCAATTGATGCAAAATCAGAATACCAAATTTTCCATAACATTATCGAAGCCCAGAAGGGCAAGTCGACGATTATCATTTCGCACCGTTTTTCGACTGTGCGCAAAGCAAGTCAGATTATTGTTTTGAAAGAGGGCAAAATCATTGAATCGGGTACGCACGACGAACTGGTGTCGAAACGTCGTGGCGTATATAAAACATTATTTGAAATGCAAGCGGAGGGCTATAACTAATGCAAATCGAATTAACAGATTTTTATTCGCGTCTAGGCACGATTGCCTTGATTCTCGCGTTGGGCTTCTTTTTAGGAAAAGCCAAATTAATCGACACGAAGTTTAACAAAACTCTCGTCAATTTGTTGCTCACGGTCTTCATGCCGGCATCGTTGTTTGTGGCCTTCCCAAGTACTTTTGATCAGGCAACTTCTGACATGTTCTTCAAGGGCATGCTTGCGGGTGTAATCGTGATGTTCTCGCTCATTGTTGTTTCGCGCATCGTTTTCAATAAATACATTTATAAAGGCGGACTGCGCTTTGAGTCGCAATTCGCGTTTATTTTTAATAATGCTACCTTCCTAGGCTATCCAATTATTGCGAGCACATTTGGCCAGCAGGGGATTGTGCCGTACTGCGGCTTTATTATTGCGTTTAATATTGCATTGTTCTCCTACGGCGTATTTCTATTCCAGCGCAAAATTACTGCGAAGCTATTCCTTGGTATCATTACGAATCCGAATATCATCGCCGTAGTTGCCGGCATGGTTTTGTTTTTGACCGGCTTCAAGCTGCCGAGCTTCATCACGGACGCAGCTCAGTTTACGGGCAATGCGACGACTGCTTTGTCGGTGATTTGTATCGGTTTCATGCTCAGTCATGCAAAATTTTTCAAGCTTATCAGGAAATGGCGCCTCATGCTCACCGCTATTATTCAGTTGGTGCTTGGTCCGCTGATTACTTATGGTCTTTTGCGCGCACTTAGTTTTCCGGATGAAGTCGTCTATGTCTGTACTTTAATTCAGGCACTCCCGACTGCTACGAGTCTCGGTCTCTTCGCAGCAAAATATGGCGGCAACGACATTGAGTCGTCCGAGCTTGTCACGATTTCTACCGCGCTCTCAATCGGCATTATGCCGTTGATGGTTTGGCTACTTTTGATTCATTAAGCGCTTCAATAGCTCGTTGGCGTATTCTAGCGTAATACCTTTTGCTGCCGATTTGCGACCTTCTACGATATGTACAAATGGATTGTTATCTACCACGAGGGAACCACAGCAACTCATGCAGTGTCCGTCTGCAATATAAGCATCGAGTTCGTCGTCGGAAATATCGTCGATTGCCAAACGCGAAATATCAGTAATATTAATGCTCTCTAATATTTTGTCGCCGTCGACTAGCAGGAAGGCGTTTCCGGTGTATTCATAGATATCGTCTCTTCCGCGCATTTTCGCGATGAGCTCACGTGCCGCTTCGACGCTTTTTGGTTTGCCATACATCTTGCCATCAAACACTGTGTTTTGGTCCGCGGCGAGAATTAAACGCGGTCCGCGCTCGCGCGTCGCATTAAGGACGGCCGTCGCTTTTCGCATCGCAATTTCCGCAAGTTGGCCTTCGAACGATTTGCTAGTGTCCGGCGTCTCGTCGGCATTGCTTACAATCGCCTCGAATGGAATTTCTGCGTCGATCATTTGCTGTTTGCGATACACTGAACTAGAAGCCAAAATCACGCGTGGAAATTTTTTTACAATTCGCGTAAATGGTTCAACCAGATCGTCGGGATTATCGTAGAAAATGACTTCGCTAGCGACATTTGCTATCGTCGTCGAAATATCGCTGCCGGTTTTTGCAATAATATAAATCGGTTTTCCGATTGCGAAACAATAGCCGGCATTCATGCCGAGACCAACGCCTTTTTCGCTAAACTCGATAATATTGCAGTCGCATTTTTGCATTGCCGGAAAGGCATAATCGCGCATTAGGGTTTTGCCTTCTGGGATTTCGGCCTCGCCCCATTTTTCGACGTCGCGCGCCATCAGCGTAATCTCGATGCCGGCTTTATTCAAGGCCGCCTCGATTGCTTCGACTTTTGCACGGTCTTCATCGCCCTCATGGAATTTGAGTGCGAAAAATGAGTGAATTTTTCCAGGTTTTCTTTCGTATGGAACCTGTGCGTTTTGTGCTTCTAACATAGTTTTATTATAATACGAACAGATGAGCATCGAAATTACTATTCGCAAAGATTTGCCGCTAGGTATTTGGTGTGGCATGGGCGGCGCCATTACGGAAGCGACGGCCTATAATTTTGCGAAGCTAAGCCCCGCCAAACAAAAACAGCTCCTTGATGCCTACTACGGCAAAAACGGACTCGATTATCGTTGGGGCAGAATCCCGATTGGTAGTTGCGATTTTTGTCTCGAGCCTTTTGAATATACCAGGCGCAGTGATTTGTCTGACTTTTCGATTAAGCACGACGAAAAATACTTATTGCCGATGTTAAGAAAAGTTAACAAAAACAAAAAGTTAACTTTTGTTGCGGCCCCGTGGTCACCGCCGAGCTGTCTGAAGTTTTTGCGCATGCGTCGTTTTGGTGCGCGTCTAAAACCTTGGCGCTACGGCCGCTATGCCGAATATTTAAAAATGTGGCTTAACGCTTACAGAAAAGAGGGAATTATGATCGACTATCTCTCGCCGCAAAACGAACCGTTCGCGCGCCAAATTTGGGAATCTTGCCGCTATTCTTTCCGCGCCCAACGCAAACTCGCCAACCACCTGTCCGGCCTTGGTCCACAATTGCTGTTATGGGACCACAACAAAAAGCACCTCGCAAAAGTAGCAGACGCGCTATTACCGGACACTGATGCGTCGGGACTTTGTTTCCATTGGTATGACGGTACTTGCCCAGAGCAAATGTGGGCGGTGCGTCAAAAATATCCAAACGCCATGCTCGTCAGTTCGGAGATGTGTTGCGGTTTCTCGCCATACGACGAGCAAGAATGGCAAAAAGACGCGCGGTTGTATTTGCGCGAACTACTCACGGATATTAATTGTGGCACCTGCGCCTGGATCGACTGGAACATGTTGCTGGATTATCATGGTGGCCCGAGCTACTGCAAAAACTACGTCAAAAGTCCGGTCATCCTGAGTGAAGCTGGCGACGATTTTATTCTCACGCCAATTTACGACGCGCTAAAAAAGTTTGCCAAACTCTTTCCGGCCGGCGCTGAAATCCTGCGCTGCGAATGTGATTCCGAAAACGTCGTCGCCGTCGCGCGCAAAACCAAAACCGACTACGCAGTCGTGGCGGTAAATCTCGGCGAAGAACCAGTCCAAATAAAAATCGGCGGGAAAACGGGCGAATTGCCAGTCTTAGCGCCGACTCAATTCTTGTTTGATGATTAAGCGAAATCCGCGTCGAATTTTTCGCGAATCCAGTCAATCGAGCGTTTAACGTCATCGTTTACGATTACGACAACAACGTCATTCCCGCCGGTTTTCTTTGCGGCGAAATCGAGCGCCTCATCTTCGCGCAAAATTGTTTCGACATTTGGGTTAGTCTTTTTGACTGCCGCACTCAACAATCCGGAAATGCGTCCAACTTCCTGGACGAAATAAGAGAAACCAGTGCGTTTCTTTGGCTTGCGCCAGTAGCCGTCAATTTTGTCGTACACGACTACTTCGTCGAAAACCCTGCCGACTGCCTGTCCTGCCTCGTCAATCAATTCATCCGTGCGGTCGTAAGCCAAGCGGACTACGCCAATCGTCTTGCCGCCTTTTTTGTCGGCGAGGAGTCTTGCGAGATGGCCCACCGAAGTAAGCGATTCGGTCTCGTGCGCATAGTCGGCGATAATCGTCGCACCGTTCTTTGCACTCAAGACTGTGACGCGACCGCCATACGGATCAAGGCGAACCCTGTCGATAACGTCGTTTAATCCGGCAGGGAAGCTACTCTCGTAAACTGCGTAGACGGCCGCAATTGCGAACGTGAGGTTGATCATCGAAGGTGCATAATGACCATCGAAAACCCATGGGAGATTCTTTGCATCATAGACCAAACTGTCTCCGTTTTTGTTGCGAAGCATAATCTTCGTACCGTTAAAAACGAATGCAATACCACCATCCTCGAGATGCTTATTGATATCCATCTGGATATTATTCTCATCGGTAATAACCGGAATGAGCGTGCTTCCGTTCCAAATCTCGGTCAACTTGCCGCAGACGAGATCGTCGCAGGCATTAAAAATCGCATAACCATTGTCACTAATGTGGTTAAACACAAATTCTTTTGCTTTGGCGATATCGGCACGGCTATTGAGGCTTGGTCTCGAACCTAGGTGATCTTTCATGACATTTGTCCAAACACCGATGTCGTGGGAGCGATAACCCAGGCCAGCAGGGTTGCTACAGCCAAGGCTACTTTCGAGTACGGCGACAGTATTGTCGCGCTCTTCATTTGTGAAGTTATTAAGTTCCCACAAATAACGCCCAGGACAAACCGTTGGAACGAGCTGCCAAATCTCTATGCTATCCTCGCGCGTGCTCTTGCGCTTGCCATTTACGAAATGACCCGTCGTATCGACGCGGATTGTATTCTTTTTCAATCCCATCAAAATGTTATCTACAAGATAACTAACAGTTGTTTTTCCTTTTGTGCCAGTAATGGAGATGCTTTTAAAACTCATTCTTTAATTATACCACAAAAACGCTAAAAAGTAAAGATATCGGACCTCTAAAATAATCAACAGAAATATACTACTAAAAAAATCGGCCATTTTGCCGATTTAAATACGTCTTGGTGGGGGCACCTGGGCTTGAACCAGGGACCAATCGGTTATGAGCCGACTGCTCTAACCACTGAGCTATGCCCCCATATTTTATGATTATATCACAGCGCTCTCGCGGCCCCGGGATGCTATAATATATCCATGAGCATTTTGGAGAGGTTAAAAACTCAGTTGCGCCGTCTTCGTTATTACTCGAAGAAGGATATTTTTACGCTCACAAACATCTTTACGGTTGTCGCTCTAGTTTTTGCCGCCGCCTGTATTTATAGCACAATCACTGCCACTACGCGTAACTGGCAGCTCGAACAGAAACTCGCTAATCTTCGTCTCGAAGAGGCCCGCCTCAAGGTTGAGGTTGAGACGCTTGAACTCGAGCAACAGTATTATGCTACTGCAGAGTATCAGGAGATTATGGCTCGCAGCAAACAGGGTAAGATGCTTCCGGGCGAGACGATGGTCGTGATGCCGAAGAACACCGCCTCTGCCAAAAACAAGTACCAAGAATTTGACTCTCCATCAACAAAACGCAGCAACTTCGAAGAGTGGCTTGACTTCTTGTTCAGTTAGAGATATAATTATCAGTACGTCGCGGGGTAGAGCAGCCTGGTAGCTCGTCTGGCCCATAACCAGAAGGTCGTTGGTTCAAATCCAACCCCCGCCACCAAGATTTTCAAAAGCCTTCAGGGGCTATTTTTTATTGCATTCTTTCAGCGGCGCTGCGAATTAACTCACCCCAATCATTCATTGGGTGTGGAACGGCTGCGATTTCTTCAGCGGTCATTTCATAGCGAACGGCGTAGGCGAGTTCCTGCGCAACAATTGCTGCATCTGGTGCCATGACGGTCCCGCCAATCAAAACACCATTCTTGCCGAAGATGAGCTTAATGAAGCCATGATAGAATCCCTGGATATTTGAGCGCTGAACTGCCTGGAGCGGCATAACGAGTTTCTTGATTTTGCGATCGCGACGAATACAGTCATCTTCGCTAACGCCGACCTGGGCAACTTCTGGCAAAGTATTCGTGACGCGGATGAGGCCAGTATAATTGCGGACTAGTTTAGATTTTCCGACAATATGAGCGGCTGCAACGCGTGCGTCGAACACGGCTTTTTCGGTCGAACTAATGCCGCCAGTTATATCACCAGCTGCATAAATATTGCGAACATTTGTTGTCATAGTTTCGTCAACTTTTATACCATTTGCGGTATATTTTACGCCGGCATTTTCAAGGCCCAAATCAATGTTTGGGGCGCTACCAGTGCAGAGCACGACGCAGTCGACCTTAATCGATTTTTCTTGGCCGCCGCGCATGAAGATTACGCGTTTTTCGATACCATCTTTCTGAATTGCGACAACGCGAGACTGCGTGAGAACCTTAATTCCATCGCGGTTAAATACTTCATCCATGACCTGACCGACTTCCTCGTCTTCGC
>JAFYZJ010000055.1 GCA_017548735.1 Candidatus Saccharimonadota bacterium
AAATCTCCGGATCAAAGCTTGTTCTCAGCTACCCGAAGCTTATCGCAGAGTTCTACGTCCTTCATCGGTTGCAAATGTCAAGGCATCCACTATCAGTGCCCTTATGTACCTTTTTATGCATTGACTTAACTAGTAATTGAAATTCAATCACTCGCCGTCAATTGCTAATCTTTGTTGTCTAATTCCAAATTGTTAAAAGATAAATTTAAGGGCGAAAGAAAACAAGCTGATTTATTTCAAATATAGTTTGTTTCCTCGCAGTATTTATCAAACTATGTTCAGTGGTTCGTCAAAATCGAACTTGAATCAAAAACTGTATCTATCTTAGCGCATTTTTCCGGGCAATGCAAGTACTTTTTTGTAGATTTTTCGACTTTTTTTGACTTTTTTGCCACTTTTTGGCGTTTTAGGGGTAAAATCGGCTATTTTTTGCGGTTCGCCCAGATGCAAAGCACCACAAAAACACCAATAATAAATTCTATTCCGCAAAAGCCAAGCATAACGGCAGACATAACACCCTGGTTACCCGATAAAAACAATAAGCAAAACAGCGCCGTGACAATGATCGTTATCGTAAAGCCGACAACCGTCTTCTTGACACGTTCTTTCGCTTCCTTCTTTGTATACGGAAATCCGAATTTCGTTACAGAATCGCGCCAATCTTTAGCCATCTTATACTCCTAGATACTTATAAATATCGGCTTTATCGGAGGCGATGAGCTTCAAACGAACGTCAATTTCCGAGAAGGCAACGGCAATATCGCGGGCAAGAATCTTTTCCTTGGCGTGGCGCTTGAAGAATTCTTTGAATTTTTCAGCATCTTCTTCGGTCTGGGCATAGTAAGCCATATAGCGCGGATAATCCGCAATCGTCTTGTCGCCCTCTTCTTTATAGAGCCATTCCCAGTTCTTATAGACCCAGTCGAAGGCTTCTTTACGGATTTCGTGGTTGCGCAAGAGGCGCAAGTAGAAACGGAGGCGATCCTGCGGTCGAATAGTCTTGTCCTCGAGTTTGCTAAAGTAGCTGAGAGCAATTTCGCGGTCGCGTACTCCGGTGAGCGCTCCCATCAAATCGCCCTTCAAGGCAGCGTCAGGGGTGGCGCAATAGATACCGAAGTACTTCAGCGACAAATCCGAGTGCTCACGCACGAGCGTCGAGGCAATAATCCAGCGCAAATCTGGGTTTAATTTCGCAACATATATATTACTGTATTCTTCCTCAATCGCTTCGGTATATTCTTCGTCGCCAGCAAAATGCATCAACGCCATAATAATTGGGCGAAGCTTCATATCGTCAACCGGCTCGCCAGATTTCGCTTTTACACCGAGGCGCTCATAGTTTGGCATCGCGATTTTGCGGACAAACTTCTTAAATTGGCGCTTCTCCTTACTCTTTGGCGCGAAGAAAATCTTGAGATCATTAATGATAGCACTGAGCAATTCCCAGATAAGTGGGTCGGTTTCGTTCGCGAAAGCCTCGAGAAGCGGCAAGAGCGAGACGCTCGCAGCACGCTTTGTCTGCGCAAGGAGACGGCGATCCATCAAGAGGCGCAGCTTCTCTTCGCGGCCAAGCTGTGCGAGCCAGCTAAGCTTATCTTCGAGCTCGGCTTCGCTGAGATTATAGATATAGTGGCCGGTGAGGTCGTCCTTTAGCTCCTTGATTGGGTATTTTTCGCCCGCATCTTTGCCAGTAAGTAGGAAGCGCTCCTGTTTGCCCTCGGTAATTACCGGGTAGCCAGACTGCGTAAGCCATGGCGTCATGAATTTCTTTACGTCGAAATCCGCATATGGACTCAAAGCATCCCAGAGGTCATCCGCCTCAGTATTGCTATATTTGTGCTTTTCAAAGTAATCGGCGAGACCCTTAAAGAAGTTTGGTTCGCCCATTGTGCGCATGAGCATCAAGAGCAGGCGCGAACCTTTGCCATAAACAATCGCGCCATCAAAGAGATTCGTAATATCCTCAACGTTCTTCACCTCGACTTTCACCGGCTGAACTCCCGGCAAGCAGTCGCGCTGCAAAGAGCCAAGCACGGCGGAAGTATAGAAATCATCCCAAGCCGAGAGTTCTGGGCGAACTTTGTCGGTCGCATAGCTTTCCATCATATTAGCGAAGGACTCGTTGAGCCAGAGGTCGTTCCACCATTTCATCGTAACGAGATCGCCGAACCACATGTGCGAAAGTTCGTGCGCAATCACAATCGCGACGTATTGTTTCTGATCAAAGGAAGACTTTTCGTTTGCAAGCATCGCGATTTCGCGGAAAGTAACGAGGCCCCAGTTCTCCATCGCGCCCGCCTCGAAATCTGGTACCGCGAGAAGGTCCATCTTTGGTAATGGGAATGGAGTCTTGAAGCAATCATCGTAAAAGTCGAGAACGTCGGCGGCAAAATTACCCGCAAACTCGAGGTCTTTGACGCTCTGGTTGGCGCAGGCATAGGCGGTAATTTTCACGCCATGCTTCGAAGTCGTCTCATAGCCAACGAAATCGCCAACAGCGAATGCAACCAGATAGGTCGACATCTTCGGCGTCTCTTCAAACACGATAGTTTTCGTGTCCCCTTCGATTTTTTCTTCGGTGGCTGGCATATTCGAAATAATCGTATCGGTCGGGACATCAGAGGAAATCGTGAGCTTAAATACGGCTTTCGCCTCTGGTTCGTCAACGCACGGGAAGCATTCGCGCGCATAGTGCGATTCGAACTGAGTGGAGACCATTTTGCGGGTTTTGCCCCTGTAATCATAAGTTGAGAGATAAACGCCTTCCATGTCAGCTTCGATTGGCGCGAAGTATTCAACCTCGATGACGTTTTCGCCTTTTTTGGCGCCTTCGAGCTCAATAACACCGTGGGCGCGACGATAATCCGCCTCTTCGCCATTCAATTTCAGGCTGCGGATAGCAAGTTTCTCTGCGTGTAATTTGATTTTTGACGATTTTGCTTCGCCGATTATTTTTGCCTTGGAGGCCAATTCGGTCTTTTCGGCGTTGATATGTAAATCTAGTTCGTAGCGGCTCGGCGCAAAATAGTCAAAAAATCTCTCCATACCTTTAATTTTAGCATGGAGAGAGGTTTTTCGCTTGTGCTTTTACTCTTCGTTGAGGAAGGCCTGAGCGCGATAGATCATCTGATCGGTTTCGTCAGTAAAGACGATGTAGATAGGCTTGCTATCTGCGGCCGAGATGAGCGCGTGACGACCTTCGAAGACTGGATTGAGGTTCTTTTCTTCATCGAGCTTGAAGCCAAGGTAACCCATCTTCTGGGTGACGAAGCGGCGGATTTCATCCGAGCGCTCGCCAATGGTACCGGCAAAGACCAAGGCATCACAGCCGCCAAGGCTAGCAGCCATCTGGCCAACATAAGCCTGGATGCGATAAACGAAAATGGAGTGCGCCATCGTTGCGCGGAGGTCACCCTCATCGCGCTTCTGGATAATCTCGCGCATATCGTCGGTGCAACCAGAAAGACCGAGGAGACCGCACTTCTTGTTGAGATAAAGAAGGAATTCCTCATCGCTCTCAATCTTCAAAGCCTTTTTGAGGCCAAGCGCAGCGGCGACATCAATCGTACCGACGCGAGTAGACATTGCGAGACCTTCGAGTGGGGTGTAGCCCATCGAGTTATCCATCGCTTTGCCGTTGTAGATAGCGGAAACGGAAGAACCGGAACCGAGATGCATCGCAACGAGCTTCTCCGGAAGAATGCCCTGCTCCTTCATGTAGCGGGAGATGAAGGCATAAGAGAGACCGTGGAAGCCATAGCGCTTGATTTCGGTCTGATCAGCAAGCTCCATATCGAAGCTGTAATACTTCATCGTGTCTGGCTTTTCCCAGTGGAAAGCAGAGTCGGAAACAGAGATAATCTTCACATCCTTGAAGGATTCGCGGATACCGCGGATTTCGTTTGCAGTGGTTGGAACGTGAACCGGATTGCGCTTTTCGGCAATCTTGAGGTTCTTCATGTATTCCTCGTCAACGATATGGTCCTTAGTGAAGTAATCGCCAGGGGCGACAATGCGGACAACCACAGCGGCGAGCTTGTGCTGCTCGGTAGTGTATTCTTCCTCTCTAAGGATGCGTGGAACGTCGGCAATCGCCTCGTTGAGATCCTTGATTGCGGTCTTAATGTCCTTTTTGTTGCCTTTGGCATCTTTGAGGGTACAAACGACCTTCTTGCCAACGTATTCAAAGTGAAGCTGCGCTAAGAGTTCTTCGCCATCGTAAAGCGCATATTTACGGCTGGCGCTGCCCGGGTTGGTGATTAAAATCAATTTGCTCATAAAACTAATTATACCACCTATCCGCATAAGAGGTAGGCTCTTGACAATACATAAGCTTTTTGGTATAATTAGAAGATACTTAGTACTTTTTCAGAAAGAGGTGATTTGCTTGAAATTAGTCACAATTCAACCCATCGAAGTCTTAGCGGCTTTAAGAAAAACCGGAACGTTCTCTAGCAGCTATGCCGAAACAATCGGTATAGAAGAAGACTGCCGCAATCAGATCTCCAACGCTTTTGCTTGGTATATCGATCAGATGAAGGCACGCGTGGGCGCCGCACCCGATGGCGTCTATTATCCCATCTGGGCATGGTATAAGAACGATGATAGTTCTTTATACGATGATACCTGGGGTGAAGCCGGAAAGACTTATGCCCGAATCGAAATCGAGGTCGAAGACGAACGCGTCTTATTATCCGATTTCACAGAGTGGCATAATCCGCTCAACAACTCTCCCTGTTGTGAGGGCGAGACAGACGAAGAACTTGACGCTTCATACGACGCCATCGTTGCTGGCGGCGAAGAAGCAATCAAGGAATCTTGGTCAAAAATCTTTGACGTGTCGAAGAGCGATTGCATTCAAGCAACCTTCTGGGAGTTACGCTCAGAAGACATCCTCTCTTATGGAACGTTTGTTTCAAAGGGTAGCTCTTTCGATACTGAGGAGTTGGACGCCTAGTCCAACTCTTTTTTATGGCCCGTTCATTGACTTTATAGATAAAAAATGCCATAATTACCCCATTATAGCCGCAGAGCGGCTAAGTTTTTTACGAGCATCCACATTCTCAAGGAGGTGAGGAAAAATGTGGGTATATAAGTATAAAAAAGACCTAATTGACAAGAAAGACCCAGTGCTGAAGGAGCTTATTGAAATTTGCGACCCGGTATTTGCTAATACCGTGCTCACGTTCAATACTGGCGGCATTGAATGTTGTGGTGATTTCCTGGCGCGCCTCGTTATCTATAGAGGCGACAAGAATGATCGGACTGATTTGTATCGTTTCGACATCTTCCCTGAAGATAGAGACGATATCAACCCCCAGGGGCTCACAAATATTCATCTTTGCATGAGTATTAAAAAGCGAATCATGACCCCGCTCGCCGATGAAGACGACGGTAAAATCACCGGATTCGGCGACTACAAGATTGGTTTCACGGCTTGGTATCGCGACAAGAGATCAGAGATTCCTTCAATGGATGGTATTGTCGCGCATTTCAGCGCAGAGCAGCTCAGGAAAAATGTCACCGAGAGGCTCGAGAATGCCATCGCGACATCTTGCTTCTTCAGAAGCCGATAGGAGGTGAAGTTTGATGGAAGTGTACTACTCGCACGAAAAGCGTGCGGACGATGGCGAGCTTTTCAAGCTCATATATCGAGCCGCGACACATGCGTTTGCGCACTATGGAAGTTCAATGCTGCGGCTGCGCCTAACAATTCTGTTTGGCGGCGGTAATATGATTTGTCTCGCAAGTAACAAAAGCGACCTCTATCGAAACTACAACGATGCAGAGGATCGCCGCGACACAGAGCGCATCATGGGCCTCAGGCGAATCGTTCATCCGAAAGAAGATAGTAATGTGATAAATTATTATGACGAATTTCTTTGCATCCAGGCGGTCGTCAACAGCGACCCGTCCATACATTGGTATGAACCATGCCCGGAGCTCAGGAAGGCGTTTATGGACGAATTCGAGAAGATTCTGACCACTACGGACAATTTCTGCTTATTCAATTAGGTGCAATAAAGGCCTCGCTACTAAAGCGGGGCTTTTTGTCGCCGCTTAGTAGGGGGGTGACTATTGACTTTGGTGCGAAGTATGCCATAATCGAAGAACAATCTACGTCATTCTTCCGGACGTCAGAGGAGGTGAAATCGTATGGAAGAAGTAACTTTAAAGAGGAGAGTTATAGGCAAAACCCGGAAAAAGTGCGACGAGCGCGTCCTGAAGCTTATTCAGCAGGTAGCCGAAAAGTGTCTGCCGATTCTCGGAGGCGGCCTCGACTGGGCAGACTACGTGCTGAATTTCAACATCAAAAAGGAGAAGAAGAGACTCGCTTATGACGAATGGGCGATCCACTACGCTCGCGACGAGAGCTACTTCCCCGAACAGTTCGGCAATGTTTTCCAGACAAACTTCGTGCACATGATGATAGTCCCGCTGCGTCATTTCGACAAAGACGATGAACTAAAGCTCGAAAAAGACAAGTGGTGGATTGAAGTTTCTTGCCACGACGGATCGATTTCCGAATGGAGAGCAAACCCTCACGGAATGAAGGTGCCTGTTGACAGAGACGATGTTCCGGAACAACATGCAAAGTATTCTCACGAGAGAGCCCTCGATTTGCTTGAGTTTGTCGGCGACCAGCTCATCCGCGCCATATCTAGTTCGGACGATTTCGCCTTTGGGGTGATTCCGGTTAACTTGACGACAGATAAGGTTGATCTGCAGAATCTCAAGAATTGGAGGAGCTCCATGATGAAATACTGGGAGGAAACCAGAGAAGAAGCCAAGGCAAAGGCCAGCAATTCCGAAAAGACTAGCGTTGAGGAAAACGACGATCAGACTGGTCTCGGTGGAGCCTAAACTACTATGAAACCCGCCATTTTGGCGGGTTTTTGCATCCTTATTGTCGAGCGAGCCAATCGAAGAGAATTTTATACTCAGCTTCGTGGCGGACTAATTCCGGAGCGTTACCGTCAATCATCTCCTTAAGCTTCGCAAACGGCACATAAATGACCTCTGAGACCTCTTCTTTCTGGAAGACCATATCTTCCGGGCCTTTATTGGTGCGAAGAGCAAAAATATCTTTAAACTCATTATTAATAAACCCCGGGCGCGGACGAGTGCTCGTAGAAGTCCGGCCAATTAACACTAAGTCGCTGGGGTCGATATCGAGGCCGAGCTCTTCTTTTAGCTCACGTACGGCACAGGCAGTCGCCTCCTCGCCAGCATCCAAATGCCCTGCACAGGAAGCATCGAGCATATTTGGATAGCTATCTTTCTGAGGTGCGCGTCTCTGGAGAAGAATCTCACCGTTACGAATAATCCAAATACTGACCGCCTTATGCCAATCACCATCGCGATGAACCGCGTTGCGCGATTTTGTGATGCCAGTTTTGTTGCCATTTTCGTCTAAGACGTCAAAATATTCTTCATTCATTAGTCCAATTATACCATACGCGACAGAGGTACGGATTGACTTTTTACGCAAACTGTGCTATAATATGGTCATATAGCCGTTTGGCTTGTTATTTTTTAGTTTTGTCAGATATTCCAGGAGGTGACAAATAATGGATTACACATTGTACCGGGAGCAGCTAGGAGACATCGACCCGAAGCTCGTCGAGATATTCGACGGCGTCGCGAGGCAGGTGATACCTTCTTTTAGCGTCGGTTGGGACTTCCAGCCAATGCTCGCTTTCACAGTCAAGAAGACATCTCTTCATAAGGAGAAAGGTCGTTTAGGGTGGACCGACGACTTTGATGGCTCAAGCATCGTCTATGCCCCAAACCACTCCATCATCCCAGGGAAGTCAATTGATTATCTCGATTGGAGTCTTGGCGGCAAACAAATGAATTTTCTCATTGCTCGAGCACCCGTTTTCAATTGCGAAACACGCGTGGCTGGCAACTACTATACCCTGTTCGTCGAATGCGTGGAAACTACTACGCTCGAAAAGCTAAAAGACGATCGTTATGGTAGTAAGAATACGAGAGACGAGAAGGTGAAAAGCTACGAGAAGGGCCTACTCGACCGCACCAAGGAAATCTTGAAGATGAAATTGTTGCAGTCTAACGATTACGTCATCGCCGAGACAACTCTTCATAAGTTCGATTCGCTTCTCCTCACTCAATTGCGCGAGGCCTTCGTAAAATTCCAGAGAGCAACATCCAATGCTTTCAAAAACATCAGCAAGGAATTTGCATCATTAACCGAAGAAGAATCCGCCGACTAGACAAGACACAAAAAGAGCCCCGTTTGCGAGGCTCTTTTTAATGCATTCTAATTACTCAGTAACACCGAGCTCGATGCGCTTGAACTGCTTGACGGTGATGTTTTCGCCGGTCTTTGCAATTGCTTCCTTGATGAACTGCTCGACAGTCTTGGAATCGTCGAGAATGTAAGGCTGGTTCATGAGGACCTTGTCGGAGAAGGCCTTCTTTGCCTGACCTTCAAGGATCTGTTCCTTCATGTTTTCTGGGCCCTTGAAGTTAGCTTCAAGCTCCTTCATCTTTGCTTCCTTGACGTCTGCTGGAATGTCAGCTTCAGAGACGTAGAGTGGATTCATCGATGCGATCTGCATTGCGATCTGATGTGCGAGAGTCTTGAACTCGTCGGTCTTGGCGACGAAGCTAGTCTCACAGTTGACCTCAACGATAGCACCGAGGCGGCCATCGTGAATGTAAGCGTCAATGATACCTTCGCGAGTTTCGCGGTCACCGCGCTTCTCTGCCTTGGTCAAACCTTTTTCGCGCATAGCCTTGAGGGCTTTGTCGAAATCGCCGTCAGCTTCGACGAGCGCTTTCTTTGCATCAGTAAGACCCACACCGGAGAGCTCTTTGAGTTTTTTGATTGATTCAATGGTAATTTCTGCCATTTTTATAGCTCCTTTTACTAATTATTTTGCAATCTTTGCTTTGCCTTCTTTGATAGCAGCAGCAAAGTAGTCGAGAATAAGTTTGACAGACTTAATAGCGTCGTCGTTTGCTGGGATTGGGAACTCAACCTCGCTTGGGTCGGTGTTCGTATCGCAGATAGCGAAGACTGGGATATTGAGAGTCTTTGCTTCCTTGACGGCGTTCTTGTCCTGAATCATATCAGTGACAATAACTGCAACTGGCTGCTCGGCCATATCTTTGATACCGCCGTAGCGCTCGTTGAGCATGTCAATTTCTTCCTGGAAGCGCTGAACTTCAAGCTTGTTGTAGCGCTTTTCGAGCTCGCCCGAAGCCATGCGGCGTTCGAGATCTTTGAGCTTGCGAATCTGCTTCGTGACAGTCTCGACGTTGGTGAGCATACCGCCAACCCAACGAACGGTAACGTATGGCATGTCGACAGACTCGGCTGCTTCTTTGACAGCGTCCTTGAGCTGTTTCTTGGTGCCGACGAAGAGGATCTTCTTACCCTTGGCGGCAAGCTTGGTCATTTCTGGCAAAGCTACGTCGAGAGCCTCAACGGTCTTTTCAAGGTTGATAATATGAGCGCCTTCGCGCTTACTATGGATGTACGGAGCCATCTTTGGGTGCCAGCGGCTGGTCTTGTGACCAAAATGTGCGCCAGCAGCAAGAAGCTCCTTGATATCTGCATTTACAGG
>JAFYZJ010000056.1 GCA_017548735.1 Candidatus Saccharimonadota bacterium
TACGAAAATCAATAGCATTTTAAAAATATTATTCAGAATTATTTAATAAATTAAGCGTAAGCATTTTCCATGGTATAATATATATACAATATGGATCGTGCACGACAAAAGAAGATTCGCAACGTCCGTGTGATTGCGACTAACGCTTTTATGAGCATTTCGGTAATCGCAATTGTTTTTGTTTTAATGATTATTGCGATGGGCTACACCATTACCGAGGATGGCCTTGAGCAATCTGGCCTCTTACAGGTCGCTTCCCACCCTTCTGGCGCCTCTGTTGAGATTGATGGCAATAGCCAGTTTGGTCACACCGAGTTTAGCAAGATGCTTAGCTCCGCTGAGCATAAAGTCCGCATCAGCAAAGATGGCTACGATAGCTGGTCCCGCGACGTCAAGATTGACGGCGGCCTTTTGACTCGCATCGAATGGGTGCGCCTCTTCCCTAATAATCCAGATATCAAGAACGCCTCCACCTATAAAGAACTTCGCCTCGCCCAGTTCTCCCAGAACCGCAAGTGGCTCGTGACCGTCGAGAAAGACGGCGACGAATTGGTGCGCTCCGACATTCAGCCAGATCGCCTCAAAAACACGCGCCTCAAACTCTCTGACCTCCTCAGTACGGACGCCGAAAAGGCTCGCGCGGGCGAACTTAGCGTGCTCGATTGGAATGAAAACTGCAACAAAGCCATTCTCAGCTGGAAAACCGAGGACAAAACCTCTTGGCACCTCATCGACCTCGAGCATGCCGAGAATTCCATCAACCTCAACAAGCAGTTCAAGCATGATTTTACCGACGTAGCGATTGCAAACTCCTCTGCTTCCAAGCTCTGGGCGCTCGCCGACGGCAACCTCTATCGCATCGACATTAGCGACGCAAAAATCTCCGATATTATCGCTAGCCAAGTTGAGCTTATCGCCAACAACAAGGACGTCGTTGGCTTCGTCAATCTCGAAAATATTGTCCAAAAAGACGACCAGCCAGCCAAGACCGAGCGCCATATTAACACCTATAAAGATGGCGAGGAAAGCTTCGTGACAGTCGCCACACTCGACGAAAACCAAAAGGTCGCCGGCCTCACTATGAATACGTACTGGAATGAAGAGTGGCTCGCCTATAGCTACGGCAAAGAACTACGCATTCTCGCCGGTAAATATCCATCCTATGGCAAGCAAAATGGCAAGACCCTCAAGGCTATTCTCGAACGCGACCTAAGCTTCGCGCCTACCCTCGTTTCGCGCGGCGGCAAAGGCAATATTATCGTGTTCGTCGGTGGTAAAAATATGGTTAGCTACGACATCGAAACCAAGCGCTATTACGATACCGACCTCGGCATCGACATTACAAAGATTAACTGGATCGATGACTATCTCCTCTGGGAAAACGTCGATAACAACGTCGTCGTCCGCGACTTCGACGGCAGCAACCGCCGCGGCATCGCCAAGCAGGCCAGCCCTGCTCTCCCAGCCGTCATCAGCGAAAACAACGACTGGCTCTACTACTTCGAAATTCCGACCGAAACCATCGAAGAAACCGACGCTGGCCAGGTCAAATCAATTACGATCAATCTCAAACGCGAAAAGCTCCAATAACTTCTTCTTGTGATTATCGGCTATGCTCCACTCGGAGCACAGCCAACAATCACAACGAGATACTAATACTATTTCGCAAGGAACGTTGCGCAGGCTGCTGCCGATCAGGAAGCGGCGCTCGCCTGTGAAGACAGGCCGAGCGAACGCTGTTTCCTGAGAAATAAGTATTAGAATCTCGTTTTATTCTTGGCCGGTGAGCCACTTCCAGAACTGCTCAAGCGGCGAGTCTTCGTTCTTTGGCATCGTATCAATATTCTCTTCTTCTGCCGGGGTCGGATCTGGCTCCTCGGCGCCCTCATAGCTTGGATGGATCTGTTCGCCGTAAACCAACAAGCGATACTTCGAAGTGCCAAGTGGCGTACAGGTAATTAAAGTAATCATCGGTTTGCCCGGATGGTCGGTCGCAATCTTGCGCAAAGCGTTCACATCAGATGGGTCAACCACCGTCGAACCGACTACGCGATAAGTATAGCGCTGCTTGCCGTAGTCAACGTAAATCAAATCACCGTTCGTCATGCGCGTGAGGCCGGAGAAAATAAACTTATAATCGGATTGCTGATAAATATTACCTGCCGAGTGGCCAGACACGACGAAATTGCCAATCTCACCCGGTGCGGCCGATGCGCCCGTAACCTTGAAGTTTGCCACGCCGTTCGACATCGCGACATTCATCGACTTCACATCCGTCTTTGAGCCGAATACAATCGGCACCTCAACGTTGAGCTTCGGAATCATTAACGTCGGCTTTTCATGGACGTTCGCAGAAACCGTCGGATCAACCGCCGTAATATCATTCACCTCCGAACCGCCTGGCGACATAAAGGCCACTGCGTTCGCGATAATCACCTGGTTATATTGGAACAAAAGCCCCAAAACGAGAATCGCAAAACCAACCGCAATTGGAATAAAGTGACGCGACTTGCGCACTTTTTTTGCGCGCTTCGAAACTTTCTCTTGGATCTTCGCCTTGAAATCGGCCTGAATCGCTTTGCTATCTTTGCTATCTTGCGCAGCCGCCGCCTGCTCGGCTGCATTCGCATTCGAAGTAATGATTTTGCGCTCTGCTGCCGCCTTGATATTAGCTTCCTTGAGCGCCATGTTGCGCTCGTATTTCTGGCGCTCGCGTGCAATATAATCCCGCGCCGCCTTACCATAATATTCGCCGTAGTACTTCTGATAATAATCTTGCCAAGCCGAATGATATTTGCGCCAATCCTCAGTCTTGATGTTTGGCGTCGTAATAGTTTTTGCCGCCGCCGCCACCTGGTTAGTAGCCGCCGTGCGAATCGGCGAAGCCGGTCTTGTCTTTTCTTGCTCCGGCTTTTTGTCGGCCGGGCTATGATAATTGCTAGTCTGATGTTTGTATGCTTCTAGAACTTTTTGGCGAGCCAAAGCTGCAGCAGTATTCTGCTGCCTTTGCGCAGGAGTTAATTGGTGCCCACCATTTTGATTGTCCATTAGCTTTATTCTAGCATATACGGGCCTTTTATGCTAAACTTATATTGTTCTATAACAATCTGGGCGAGTGGTGGAACTGGTAGACACGCTAGACTCAAAATCTTGTGGCAGCAATGCCGTAAGGGTTCAAGTCCCTTCTCGCCCACCAAAAAGATGGTCCGAATGGACCTATTTTTTATTGTTTCGTAACCCGTGGATCCCGTTGGATACACTACAGTTCATACGATTCGAGTATTTCTCTCTTTCTTTCTTCTGGGATATGTTCCAACTCGGATTGATATGAGAGTTCGAGTGTCCTATTATTCCACGGCTCAGTCTTTCCACCATGCAAATTCTTAGAGTAAATATAGCAATCATATGATAGCTTTTCCGCAGAATATTTCTCTCCGATAAATCCTAGTTTTTCATACAGCTTAATCGCATCTGCATTACCGATAGCATCAGTATATAACCTCATCGTCTCAAAGCCTTTTTGTTTGGCGAGCTCCATGGTTCGTTCTAAAATCTCCTCACCGTAATATCTTCTTCTTTTATCTGGAAGCACTCCGAACCACGCAAGCCATGCCGAAGCCGGATCGTAGTCGTAGTGATAAATCCCGGTTATACCCACCGCCTCATTGCCACTATAAGCAATATAGTATTTAACCTGGTCATCTTCGTAAAATAGCCCCGTTTTATGCATAAACAAGTCTCTGTCCAAGGAGGCTAAAATATTCAAAGTCCCATCTTCTTCTGGAAAAATTTCTTTTTGTATCTCAATGGCTTTTTTGTAATTAGTATAATCGACTGGTTCTAATCTCATTTTTCCCCTTTATGCTATTTTATCATTTGTTTGGCTTAAATTTGTTCGCCGCCGCCGCAAATGGAAACATGCTAGAATAACCTCATGAGCATCCAAAACTTTTCATTTCGAATTTCTTTGCCAAAACTCATCTGCAGTTTGCCGGTTATCTTGGTCACCCTCTACTTCGTCCCGCCGATCGGCATCATTTTAACGATTGCTCGCCTCTTCATTTACGGCAGCTACCGCTATTATCGCGTGCCGGCCGCCATTCTCGTAGTCGCCCTCCTCTGCCTCGTCCCGCGCGCCTACGAATTGCTCCAGCAAAATTTCGGCGTAAATATTCCATTCCTTCAGTTCCTCGTCGACTTCCGTCTTCATCCGCTCTACCAAAAGCTCACCGACTTCGGCCGCTGGGTAGCCATTTTCAGCCTCATCATGTTCGTGGTTAGTCTCATACTCGGAAAAGTCGCCACAGCCGTCTCTGGCGCGCTTAGAATGGCTCGTATGGCCAGTTCTGAACGCTCAACCAATACAAATAAGCCGGGCCTCACCCACGACAATCCGGCCAAACACCAAACCGATCAAACCACTCCGCACGTCGTGAAATGCCCCGACTGCGGCAAAGCCAACCACATCATCGGCACCGTCGGCACCTGCAAATCCTGCCGCAACGCCATTGAATGGACCGGCCCAAAGACTTCCAAAAAGTAGCCTAGCCTTGACTCCACCTCTGTTTTATGATATTATTTTGAGCAATTGGTGGCTTCAATAGGAATTCAGCAGTCGTTCATTAGGAGGTGTCTATGGGAAAGAAATACCCCTATATTGCGCTTTATGCGCTCGGTTACGTCATTTTGGCGCTCACCACGGTCTTGCCGCTGTACCTCTACTTCATCGTATTGGTATTTATCTGCAAAATTCTGAGCGCAAAGTTTGTCGGCGTAATCGAGGCGCTCGACAAACAAGTTAAGCCTTTTTCAAAGACTAGCTTAGGCGGAGCTATTTTTACTAGCGTCTTTGCTTTTCTTTCAATCATGGTTCGCAATTATCATGATGCACAATGCGTCTTCTCTGCCATCTTCGCCGCTTCTATCGTCTTCCCGACCGTAGTTGACGCCGTAAAGATGCTATATGTCAAAGATCCGCATTGGCTTGTCGAATCGGGCAAAAAGTCCGAGAATCCCGATGGTCATATCGGAGTTCCGAACACGATTAGCGTCGTTAGAATTGCTATTGCAGCCGTTCTCCCGCTTCTCTTTACCTGGCTCGACAGCGAGCAGGGCCGCGCCATGTGCTTCATCATTCTCATCGCCATTATCTTGAGCGACTGGGTTGATGGACGTATCGCACGTCTCACTAAGACCGTCACCAAAGCCGGCAAATATCTCGATCCGCTTGGCGACAAGGTGCTATTCATTCCGAATAGCATTGCGTTTATTCTCTTCTTCGCAATGCGCGGAACACTGGGTAGCCACCACATAGTGCTCTACATTGCAATTATGCTCTTCATTACCATTGCCCGCGATATTCTTTTCTTTATCTGGTTCGCCCTAAAAAGTAAGGACTATCCTCAAGGCATTGGCGCCGGCATGACTGACAAAGCGCGCATGGTCATCATTAGCTGCTGGCTCGTCATCGCGGCTAATCTGGCCACAATCGATTTCATGCACGAAACCTCGATTATTTGCTGCATTGCGTTTTCATCAGTCATGGCAGCACTCAGTATCGCAAGCGTCATAATCGATATCATGCGCCTACGCGGCAAAGAAGAATAAACACCTCAAAAGTCCCCCGTTTTTCGGAGGACTTTTTATATGGTCGTCATCATGACGTGACTGAACTTGTGATTCGTATTCCAGAGCCGCGCCACCACCGCCCGCGTCAATAATTGACCGCTCCAAAGCGAAATTGGCGTATAGTCCGTATCGGTTATTGCTTGCGAATAAACTTCGCCGTCCTGCGCCGAAATAATCAAACCATTATGAAAAGTTGTCACCGACATCTGGTAGCTCAACGTAAACTTATGCAGCGTTTCGATAAGCTGATTTGTCGGCATCGTCAGCGTCACTACCTTCGGATAATAAATCGCTCGGAGAAACTTCTGTAGCTGCGGCATCGTCAAGAATAATCCCGTCTCCGCCTCGCGCATACCCCAGTCAGACGCGCCAGGCATTACTGTCTCAATCGCGTCGCGCGTAATAAACACTGGCTTCACAGATTTATTGAGAAAATCCGCAAATGCCATCGAAGTCTCAGCATTCTTGCCGCAATCGCCGATCAGAATAATCGCATCCGCCCAGTCTGCCTGACGTTGAATCGCCTCAAGCGAATCTTTACCAAATGCTCCAGATGCTTCCGCTGGCGCAAAGTATAATTCCGGCGTACTTGGCACCTGATTCTTCAGCGAATCCGGCATCAGAGCTCGCACCTCACCTGCACCCATTCGTTTTGCCGCTTCAAGGGCACTCGCCACGGCAAAAAACTGCCCGCGATTACCGCCGATAATCAGAATTTTCCCAGCAAAACGACGCTGCTCTGGCGCATCTAAATCTACGTCATTGAACAATTTATTTGTTCGCTGCACTTTCCAGTATTCTAGGTTATTGTTCATGCCAAATCCAGCTCAATTGGACAATGATCGGAGCCCATTACCTCGTCGTGAATCTCGGCATTTTTAATCTGTTGGCGAAGCTTTTCGCTCGCCAAAAAGTAGTCAATTCTCCAGCCAACATTGCGCGCCCGTGCGCCCATGCGGAAGCTCCACCAGCTATACTTTTGCTCGCCCGGATGCAGCTCGCGCCACGTGTCGATAAAGCCATTATTCAAGAAATTCGTCATGCCCTGACGGCCGGATTTCGTGAAGCCCGCGTTGCCTTCATTTTCTTTTGGCCGCGCCAAGTCGATTTCTTCATGCGCCACATTGAAATCACCGCACACAACCACCGGCTTGCTCTGCTCTAGCTGCTTCATGTAGCTAAGTAATGCCTTGTCCCAAACGTTCTCGCGGTAACCCATGCGTTCAAGATCCGGCTTTTCATTCGGAACATACACATTCACCAAATAAAAGTCGTCATATTCGGCCGTTAAAACGCGCCCCTCGGCCCTTGCGTCGCCGAATGCGTCTTCCCAGCCCGGGAAAGCGTCCTGCTCCTCAAAGAAGCCATAGCGCACGCTCAGCGGCTTAATCTTCGTAAAAATCGCCGTGCCCGAATATCCCGCGCGTTCCGCCGAATTCCAAATCTCTTCATACTCCGGCAAGTCTACCTCGGCCTGCCCTTGCTTCGCCTTCGTCTCCTGCAGGCACAAGATGTCTGGCTGATATTTCTCGATGAAGCTCTGCAGCGCGCCCTTATTTAGCACTGATCTGAGCCCATTCACGTTCCAAGAGAAAATCTTCATACTTTTATGATATCACACCCCTACCTCTTGAAAAACAGATTAAACTGTGGTATAATAAAAGAATGGTACCACAAGCGAGTGGTGTGCACATTACATCTGCAGGAGGTTTCATTATGGCCGCTAGAATTCTTTTAGACCCGATGGAAATCGATTTCGGTAATCATATCAGTGTTATCGCCGGCTTAATCGACCGGTATCATTTAGAAGAAGATACCGAAGAAACGATTGACTACGACGACAGTAATCGCAAGGGATATAAAATACCCCTCAGTTACAGCGACGACGAAGGCGATCTTAGCGACTATGCTTTCCCCAACGACACCAGGGGAGCAGCTGACGTTTGCAAAGAATTAGCCGGATATCTCGATTGGTTAGATGACGACTCGGTAATATTCGTCGACGACGGTTATCTCTATGTCATCAAATAAACCTCACATCACTGCTAAGCCCGCTTACTCCCAGCCAGGGAGCCAGCGGGCTTTTTCCTTGGCGACGATTATGCTAAAATATTAAGGAAATTTAGGGAGAGTAATATGCGCAAAGATCATATCAGCTGGGACGAATACTTCATGGGCATCGCGAAACTTTCGGCCGAGCGCAGCAAAGACCCAAGCACGCAGGTAGGCGCCTGTATTGTTAATGAAGCAAAGAAAATCGTAGCCACCGGCTACAATGGCATGCCGACTGGCGTCAAAGACGAAGAAATGCCGTGGGCTCGCGAAGGCGACTTCCTTGATACGAAATACGCCTACGTCTGCCACGCTGAACTTAACGCTATCCTAAACTCCGTCGCCAAGCTCGACGGCTGCACTCTTTACGTCACTCTCTTCCCTTGCAATGAATGCGCCAAAGCCGTCATCCAATCTGGCATCAAGCGCATTGTTTACGCTGACAATAAATACGCTAACACTGATGGCACCAAGGCCTCTCGCATGATGCTCGAACGTTGCGGCATCGAAATGGTCGAATATAAGCCGTCCAATAAAACAATTGAATTGTCTCTCTAAACAATCATTAGCATTATCTTAAGCTTCGTTATAGCTCGAATGCTATAATATAGGTATGACTGCAAAAACTACCCTCATCGATAAAGCCGTCGAGGTCGCTACTAAGGCGCACGAGGGTCAGTTGCGCAAAACTGGCGAGCCCTACATCATTCATCCGCTCGCAGTAAAGAAAATTCTCGAAGATTGGAACATGGATGACGACACCGTTATTGCCGGCATTCTTCACGATACCGTCGAGGATACCAATCTTACCCTAAAAGACATTAAGGAGCAGTTTGGTAAAGATGTCGCCTTCCTTGTTGACGGCGTCACTAAACTCGGTAAAGCTCGCAGCGGCATGAAAAACCTCGAGAGCTACCTTCCAGAGACCAGTGATAATCTTCTTAAACTCCTCATTGCAACCGGACAGGACGTGCGCGTCCTCATCATTAAGCTCGCCGACCGTCTCCATAATCTCCGTACTCTGAGTGCTCTACCGCCGGACAAGCAGAAGAAAATCGCTCGCGAATCGCTCGATGTTTTCGCGCCGCTCGCCGACCGTCTCCAGATGGGTCGCGTTCGTGTTGAAATTGAGGAAACCAGCTTCAAGTATCTCGATCCAAAACGTTACGAAGAACTCAAAAAGATTACCGAAGATCGCCTCAAGAGCGCCGACAAAAAGCTCAAGAAGGCTCAGACTGCCGTCGAGGACATTCTCAAAAAAGAACACATCAAATACAAGTGCGATGGACGCGTCAAATCTATTTATTCGCTCCATAAAAAGCTCGCGAAGTACAACCAAAACATCGACCGCATTTATGACCTTATTGCGCTTCGTTTTATTGTCGAGGATGTAACGACTTGCTATCTTGTCCTCGGCCTCATTCATTCCCTTTTCCATCCAATGGACGGCCGCATCAAGGACTACATCGCAATGCCAAAGCAAAACGGTTACCAGTCGCTTCATACCACTGTTATTACGCCAGACAAACAGGTCGTCGAATTCCAGATTCGTACCCAGGAAATGCACGATTACGCAGAACGCGGTCTTGCGGCCACCATCTTCTACAACGAGCAGAAGCTCACAAGCGCCAACACAGAA
>JAFYZJ010000057.1 GCA_017548735.1 Candidatus Saccharimonadota bacterium
ATGTAGGCGTGTCGGTGTTTGCAATGAGCCTCGGTATGTGCTTTATGCGCGAGCTGACTGGCACGATTTGGTCTGGTGTGATTCTTCATATGATCAAGAACGGCATCGCGTTTTATGCGCTTTTCGTTTTGATGTAAAATATAGATATGCCGGAGTTACCTGAAGTTGAGACGATTAAACGTGGTCTCGAAAAATGTATTGTAGAGAAAAAGATTCAGAAACTCCATATTTTGTGTGAGAAAAGTTTTCAGGGCGAGCCGGGCGCGGTTGAAGGGCAGAAGATTATTGGAATTCGCCGTCGTGGCAAGGCACTTTTAATTGAACTATCGAATAAGTTGACCGTAATGGTGCATTTGCGCATGACGGGCCAGATGATTTATGACGGATCTGAACGTTTTGCGGCGGGGCATCCGGATGAGAGTTTCCGCGAGGAAATGCCGGGGCGCTTCACGCGAATCTATGCCGATTTCGAAGATGGCACGCATCTGTATTTTAACGATTTGCGCAAGTTTGGTTTTTGGAAAGTGATGGATGATTTGGATTTGGCGTCAGATAAATTCTTGAATAATCTTGGCGTGGAACCGTGGGAGATGAAGCCGGCTGCATTCTACGAGGTGTTGCGGAGGCATGCGAAAGCGCCAGTGAAGGCGGTGATTCTCGACCAACATAATATTGCGGGTGTCGGGAATATCTACGCCGACGAAGGTTGTTTTTATGCCGGGATTTTGCCGTGGCGTGAGTGCGGTTCGTTAAGTCGCAAAGAGGCCGACAAGTTGCTCGAGGGGCTTTGTAAGGTCATGCAGGCCTCGATAGATAGTGGCGGTTCGACGATGAAAGATTATGTGCGCGCAGACGGTACGCGCGGGAACTATCTCGAGAAGTTTGCGCAGGTGTTTCGTCGCGAAGGCTGCGAGTGTCCACGCTGCGGCGCAGAGATTCTAAAGACGCGTACGGCAGGGCGCGGTACGCATTATTGTGGAGGGTGCCAGAAATGATTCGAGTATTCTATGGTGATGACCGCGTCGCGGCGCAAAAGATGGTCGTGCGCCAGCTTGGCGAAGATTACGAGGCGATTGAGGCGGAGAATCTGACAGCGAACGATATGCCTTCCTTGTTCCTTGGCGTATCACTATTTGCGGAGACGCGCGCGATTTTGATTAAGGATTTGTCTAGCAATAAAGAGTGTTGGGAGCTATTGCCGAAGTTCGTGGCAGAGTGCCCGCACAATGTCGTGATTTGGGAAACGAAGCTCGACAAGCGCTCGACGACCTATAAGGAGTTGAGCAAGGATAAAAATGTCGAGTTTAAGGAGTTTAAACTCGCCGAAGATCCGAATAGTAAGGTGGTTTTCGATATCTTTGATGCGGCATTTCGCGGCGACGGGGCGGCGGCGGTAAAGATGTGCGAGAAGATTGAAACGACGAACGACCCATTTATGTTTATGGGGCTCATGACGACGCAGGCGATTAAGAAATTGCAGTATAATAATTCTCGTGCGCCGCGCGCTTTGAAGGTGTTGGCGGCGGCAGATTTGGATATGAAATCGACATCGCTTGAGCCGTGGACGATTATAAAGATGGCATTATTGAAGATAGGAGGCAAATAATGAAGGTATTACAGCTTAATGTTTGGACGGGTCGTTTGAAGGGCGCATTGACGCGTTTTTTGCGCGAGCACGATTACGACATTATTTGTCTGCAAGAGGCGGTTTGGAGCGAGGCGGATGCTTTTCTTGGCCATCACGTTGATACGGTAGAAGACTTCAAAAAGGCGTCCGGCTTGGAATATGATGCGCGCGTCTCGAACTGGGGAATTGATTTGCTTGGTGGCAGATCGACGATGGAGCAGGGAAATGTGATTTTGAGCCGCTATCCGATTGTTGAAGTAGAGAAGAAGCTGATTCACGGCGTGTATAATCCGAAAATGGAATTTAATCTCAAGAATGGCGCCGACGATGACCAGGGGTACTACGCATTGAAAGTAAAGCTCGAAAACGGTTTGACGGTGCTTTGTTATCATGGGTATTGGAAGCCGGATCCGATTGGCGACGAGGTGACGGTTGAGTGCATGCGAAAAGCAGCAGATATGATTCGCGATGAGGCAGGCCCGGTTTTGATGTGTGGCGACCTGAACGTCGATACGACTTCGCCGGCAATGCGTGAGCTGGATTTTTTGACTGATTTAACAGCAATAACAGATACGAAGCAGACTTTGATGAACCTCAAATTCATTAAAGACGTGGCCTGTGATCATATTTTGATTAGCGATGGTGTAAAATGGTCGAATTTCGAGGTGCATAAAGAGCTCGTTTCGGACCACGCCGCGGTGAGTGTTGAGCTCGATTTCTAGGGGCGAATAAGCGTAAAGGCTATTGACTTTTTGGGGTCGATGTGCTATAATATACATTTAGTATACAATAAGAGGGCGCCCGATTGTTTACTATAGTTTACAGGGGTGCGGTTCTTTGACATGGAGGTTTACTTATGCTCAAGGCTTTATTGAAGGCCCTGCTGATTAGTGCAGGCATTACTGCCATTTTCATGGCATTAATAAACTATTTAATGCTGCCTGCTTGGAATTTCTATTCGGCAGGCTTTTGGTGGTTCTGGCTTATCGCTTTGCTCACATTTTCAGGCATCTTTTCGATTGCCAGCTATTGCGAATACGAGTATGGCGATGACGAGATGGGCGCTTTGCCCGCAGTGATTTCTTGGGGTGTAATGGGTGTGTTTGCAGTAGTTTTTATCATCTGCGGCATCGCATCATCACCTATGTGCAACGCTCATAAGCTGCACGATATCGCTCAGGTTACTGTTAAGGGAATAGACATTAGCGATGAGTCTTCGGATTTCGAGGATGTCACGGTAATTGCTAACCAAGAAAAGTTACCTCTCGTTGATTTGGATACTGCAATTACGCTTGGTGATAAGAAAGTTGCTAGTCTTCCTCACGCGAGCTGGTATGACGTAGACGACGAATATAACCTGATTAAGTATCAGGATGAATATTATCGTCTGTCTACCATCGACTATGCCGGCGGCTACTTTAAGTGGAATAAGGCGCAGTATGATGGCGTACCTGGTTACGTGCTTGTCCCCGTAACG
>JAFYZJ010000058.1 GCA_017548735.1 Candidatus Saccharimonadota bacterium
AAAATCAAGGACCTGCCGGCCGACCAACGTGCAGATTTCGGTAAAGAACTAAATATTAAAAAACAGCAAATAAACGCCGAAATCGCAGCCGCCGAGGCCGCTGCCGAACAGGAAGATGTCGCGCCACTCGATATTCGCGCGCCATGTGATATTAATGGACAGATGCCGGAGTTTTTGACCGCTGATTTTGGTAGCAAACATCCGCTTATGACCGAGCTCGATCGCGTGATTGCGATTTATCAGAGCATGGGTTTTGATATTGCCGAATCTGTTCAGCTTGATGACGAATACCATATGTTTGATAGCCTCAACTTTGCGAAGGGCCACCCTGCACGTGATGGTTACGATACCTTCCGCACTGAAGAAGGCTTTATTCCACCAGCTCATACCAGTACGATGCAGAACCGCGTCCTGAAGGCGAATGCTTACAAGCTCGCCGAGGGCAAGGCAATTGCTGTCGCCGTTCCGGGTCGCGTCTATCGCAACGAGGACGTCGATGCCACTCACGAACACACTTTCTATCAGTGCGAGGGCGTCTATGTTTCTGAGGATTGCACGCTTGGCAACATGCTTGCAATTCTTCGCGAATTCTTTGAAAAATACTACGGTCAGAAGCTTAATATTAAGACCCAGCCAGGCTACTTCCCATTCACGGAACCAAGCCTCGAGTTCTTGATCGAAAAACCAAAGTCGCTCGGTGGCAAAGGTGATGGCTGGCTCGAGATGCTCGGTTGCGGCATGATTCATCCGAATGTTTTGAAGAACGCCGGTATTGACCCGACCAAGTATCAGGGTTTCGCATGGGGCGGCGGTATTGATCGCTTGATCATGCTTCGTTATCAGCTCAACGATATTCGCTATCTCGAATCCGCAAAACTTGATTTCTTGAAGGAGTTCGCATGTTAATTTCACTTAATTGGCTAAAAAGCGGTCTCGAGACCAACGGTATTTCTGACGAAGAACTCGTCAAATTGATTGGTGCACGCCTCGTCGAAGTCGAGGGTGTGATTGACCAGACTCATAAATACGACAAAATTTACGCCGTTCAGGTGATGTCCGAAGAGCCTATCGAGGGTACGCATCTTCATCTTTGCAAGATTGACGATGGCGGCGCAGCATCCGATGTTGAGCGCGACGAAAACGGCTACATTCAGGTTATGTGCGGCGCACCAAATGTCCACAAGGACATGCTTGCGGCATGGGTTGCTCCAGGCGCAATTGTGCCAAGCACCTACAACACTGACGAACCGTTCAAGATCGGCATGCGCAAGATGCTCGGCAAGTACGACAGCTATGGCATGATGGGCGGTGCTGATGAGCTCGATTTTGGCGATGATCATTCCGGTATTGTCGAACTCGACCCAAGCTGGGCCAAGCCAGGTCAGCCAATCGCTGAAGTCTTCCGCAATCTCGACGATAAAATTCTCGACATCGAAAACAAATCTTTGACGCATCGCCCAGATACTTTCGGCATTCTCGGTTTCCGCCGCGAAGTTGCCGGTATTCTTGGCCAGAAACATATTTCGCCAGATTGGTATCTTGAGCCAGAGCAGAACTTCAAGAACGACGACAAGGTCAAGCTTGAAATTGAAACCGATCCAGAACTCTGTCCGCGTTACACGGCCATCGTTTTTGAGCCAATCGCCGAAAACGTAAACCCGTATCTCGATTATGATGCGACTTTGCTCGCCCGTGCCGGCATGCGTCCAATTAATCCAATCGTTGATGCAACGAACATTATGATGCTCGCCTTCGGCCAGCCGCTTCATGCTTTCGACTACGACAAGTTTGTGAAGGTCGGCGGTAGCAAGACGCCAAAAATTATCGTTCGTGCCGCCAAAGAGGGCGAAACGCTCGAATTACTCGATGGTACGACCGTTGAATTAAATACTGATGATATCGTCATTACAAGTAACGACGTTCCAGTCGCGCTCGCTGGCGCGATGGGCGGTGCTTCGACTGCAATCGACGAAAAGACCAAGCGCGTCATTCTCGAATCTGCAACCTTCAGCCTTTATAATCTCCGTAAGACGCAGATGGCGCACGGTATTTTCTCTGAGGCAATCACGCGCTTTACGAAGGGCCAGCCGGCCGGTCAGACCAAGGCGGTCGCTTTGCGCTTCGCAAAGAAGGCAAGCAATTACCTCAAGCCGCTCGCGCTCTTTGATACGCAGACTTCCGAGCCAAAGCCGCTCAAGATTGAGCTCTCGCTCTCGCAAATCAATAGCCTTCTCGGCACCGATTTCAGTGGCGACACGGTCAAGTATATTCTCGAAAACGTTGAATTCAAGGTAAAGGTTGAGGGCGACGAGCTCGCCGTCATTGTGCCATTCTGGCGCACCGACATTCATATCCCAGAGGATATCATCGAGGAGGTTGGTCGTTTGTCTGGTTTTGATAACATCGCACCGATTTTACCACTTCACGCTACTGCCGATCCAAATCCACTTTTCGCTTTAAAGACCCAGATTCGCAACCATCTTTCCGCGCGCGGCGCCAACGAAGTTTTGACTTATAGCTTCGTTCACGGCGACCTCATGGCAAAGGTTGGCCAGAAGCCAGAAAATTCCTACAAGATTATCAACTCGATTTCGCCAGAGCTCCAGCACATCCGCCAGAGCATCGTGCCAAGCTTGCTCGACAAGAGTTATGGCAATCTCCGCGCTGGCCACGAAAAGTTCGCGCTCTACGAAATGAACCAGGTCTATCCAAAGAACCTCGGTGTCGACAACGACAAGGTGCCAGTTGGCAGTCATCAGCTCGGCTTCGTCTTTATCGATCAGGCCGGTCAGAGCAACTATTACATTGCAAAGAAATATCTCGCTAGCCTCCTCGAATCATTCGGCATCAAGTTCGAGCTTGCCGCGTTCGAGGCGACCGAAGTAAATACCTACTACGAACCAAAGCGCTCCGCCGCCGTCAAAGTCGGCGACCAGACGATTGGCTTCATTGGCGAAATCCAGGGCAAAGTTTTGCGCGGCTTCAAGCTCCCACGTGGCGTCGCTGCCTTTGAGCTTAACCTCGCTGATTTGCTCATCGACGAGCAGAGCGTTGGCGCCCGCGATTATCGCGTCAGCAACTATCCATCCGTTTCCCGCGACCTCACGATTACGGTCGCGCCAGAGGTAGAGTACGCTTCTATCGAGAGCAAAATCCGCGCCGTGCTCGACGGCTTCATCTACAAGCTTCGCCCAACTTCCATTTATCAGGCGGAGGGTGTTTCAACCAAGAATCTCAGCTTCCATCTCGAGTTTGCCGCTCCGGATAAAACTCTGACAAAAGCCGAGATTTCCGATATAATGGATAAATTAGAAAGTATCAAATAAAAACGGTGGGCTGGAGGTAATATGATTGTTAACGAAGAGAGAAAGACGTCTCCGAAACAGCGCATCATCATTGTCGCGATTGCAGTTTTCATGCTTTTTAGCACCTTTGCGCTCTATGTCGGTATCGTCTTGAACTATCAGAATCAGGAATCGACGACTAGCGACACGAACCGCAAAATGGCGCGTTTCAACGTGCTCTACGAAGAGTATCAGAATGCAAAAGACGCTCAGGGCGACGAGCTTTCTGGCAAGTACTATGAACAGTTCAGAAAGTACAAGCAGAATGTCAAGGCCTTCAACGCTGCTAGCGCAAACAACCTCGTCAAAAAAGATCTTGTCGTCGGCACCGGCCGCGCACTCGAGTACAAGACGAGCGCGGATGGCAAATCCTACGAATCGACTGACGTAAACTATGCCGCTTATTACATTGGCTGGCTCTCTGATGAAACAATCTTCGACTCCTCCTTTGACGACAGCACTAACCCAACCAAACTCAAGTCGCCACTCAACGGTAGCACCGGCATGATTCAGGGTTGGATCGAGGGCCTCGAAGGTATGCGTATTGGTGGTGTCCGCGAGCTTACGATTCCGTCCGCTTTGGGCTATGGCGACACGGATCAGGGTACAATTCCGGCCAACTCGCCGCTCAAATTCATCGTTATGCTTATCGAGAAGCCGTCTCCAGTCGAAGTTTCCGATGAACTCGAAAACATCAGCATGGAGCTCTACGGCTACTCTATCCGCGAACACGAGCAATAACAGAGAAGACCAACTAGAAAGCCACACCGCTAACAGGGGTGGCTTTTTCTTGACAAAATGCGAAAATAGCATAAGCTATATTGACTTTTTTGCCAATCTGTGATATAATGTAATTATGATGTCTATTTCGGGCATCATAGCACATGAAAAGTTACACTACGGGAAACCTCCAAGCGGGGTTTTATCCGCAGTTTTGGACTTGAATCATCGAGCCCAGCACTGCGGGTAAAACAAAAAAAACTGGAGGTATTCCTATGAATATAATGTTAAAAGCAGGAGATTTTGCGCATGAGTTTACGCCCACATTCAGTTGGGCAGTTCTCATAGTACTACTTCTCATTCCGGTCCTCGCATTCTATATCGGATATGCAGAGACGGTTCGCCTGAAGGTAAAAGAGGTTGAAGTGAAAGATCTGAAAACCGGTAATACTTTTACTAAAAAGCGTTACGTTGTTTTTACGGCAAACTTTGCTACACGTTTGATGTATACGATCGTTTCGTATGTCATCTCACTTATCGTAGTAATTGCTGAACACGGCAACGGACTCGTTCAGTGGTCAATGAACCACGCCGGAACATCTGCCGACGAATTTGTAGTTGTCTTAGCGACATACGCTGAAGTCGGGCTCCTCTTATTCTTCTATTCAGTATTTGCATGCTGGATATTTGGAGTAGGAATCAAGTTCTCCCTCAGAGACTGTGAAGCCTTTGCCAAGGGCATCGGTGCAACCGTTGAAGAGCACGAGAAGAGCACAATGCTTAGAGTACTTGTACGCTCCCTTATGAAGGATCGTACGAAGAAGTCATCCACTACAACAACCCGGAACATGGTTGCGAAGAAGTCCTCCAGACCCGCACAGGGGGCTATGCGAGTAGCAACTCGTCAAAGGTGAGTAGTGTAACTTAGCTAAAGGCTGGGTCCTCGGATCCAGCCTTTTCGCATGTCTTTAATACGGCAATAATGATTGATACCAAAGTTGCAGCTCTTCGAGCAGGAATGGATCTTTGCCTTCTTCGGCGAGCTTCTGAATTTCGCGAATGTAATTATTAGCCGCGGCCTTGATGCGCGCGACGCGGTAATCTTCCCATTTCTTCGCTTCCGCTTCGGACAGAGCATTGGCAAAGTTGCGCGCCTTGTAATGCAATAACAAATCTGGCAGGCGCGGGTCGTTGAAGTCTGGGTGAAAATCAGCGAGGTCGTTTACGGTCGCGCGCGTGATGGCGAGACATTTTGTCTTGTCGGTCGGGTCGAGGAAGCCGTCATAAAGTGCGCTTTCGCTATCAATGGCTGGCGGGAATTCGCTGCCTTCCTCGTTCTTGGTTCGCATGCGTTCGATGAAATCTGGATGTTTCATTAGAATCTCCAGATTCTTTTTGACGGTTGCTTCGTCGAGATTAATTTTCTTCCAGCCGTCGCCTGCACCGAGTACGTTAATCGGCGCCACGGCTGGGCAGTGATTATACTTCAATTCTTTGACAACTGGGAAGAATTTTGGCTCGTCCTGTGCGAGCAATTCTTCGAGATTAACGCGCAAATCGAATACTAATACGTTGCCATTTTTGGCCGGCGCAATCGGGTAGGCGACGGAAGTCTTGTTGTTTGCGCTCGAGTATTGGCCGCAAGCATAAACGAACGGCTGCGGATTTTGTAAATTTACGAGTTGCTGGACGGCGCGCTTTTCGCGGAGCTTGAATAGGTAATTAAAAAGCTGCGGCTGCTTGTCGTGAATCAAGCGCGTCACGTCGATCAGGGCATTAACGTCCGCTAGGGCGTCGTGGGCGTTTTCGTGCATGATGCCGTTTTCTTTCGTGATGAGTTCGAGACGGTTGGTGGCTTTGCCTTCGTTAGTTACTGGCCAGTTGATACCTTCCGGGCGCAAAGCGCGTGTCATGCGCACGACATCGAGCATATCCCATTTGCTGCGACCGTCTTTCCATTGCCATTCGTATGGGTCGTAAAAGTTGCGCCAGAAGCAGTAACGCATGTGTTCGTCATCAAAGCGAATCGAGTTGTAGCCAATCGCAATTGTGTTTGGCGTGAAGATTTCGTTCGAAACGTATTTGCAGAATTCGGCTTCGGTCAGACCATCGAGCTGTGTGCTTTGCGGCGTGATGCCGGTGACCATGATCGCGCCGGGGCTTGGTAGAGTATCGTCGGCGAGTTTAATGAGCAAATTGACCGGCTCGCCAATTGGTTCAAAATTCATGTTCGTGCGCTGGCCGGCAAACTGCATGATGCGGTCGGTTCGCGGGCTGAGACCCGAAGTTTCTAGGTCGTAAAAGAAATAATTCTGCTCCATAAAACAATTGTAGCATTTTCATTATGCTTATGTTTTTAATCAGGAGCGAAGCCCTATATAATAAAACTATGAAGAGATTGGTAGGTATCGATTCGCTGCGCTTTTTCGCAATCGCGTTCATCGTGATCTACCATTTCTTTCGCGAATTTCTGCCGGGGGGTTTCATTGCGGTGGAAATATTTTTTTGTGTGTCCGGTTTCTTGATGATTTCAAAATTCATCCGCCAGTCAGATTTCTTTGCAAAATTCCGTTACTGGCAGTTCATCAAGGATCGCCTCAAAAAACTCTATCCGACTCTTTTGATTTGTGTGCTACTGACGCTGATTTTGACGCTATTTGTGAATGCGGATATTGCAACTGGCGCGCGCGTAAATTCGGCGACGGCACTGACTTTTTCGACGAACATTGCTGAGCTCATTACGGGCGGTAGTTACGAGAATACTTTCTTACCGAATTTGTTTGAGCACACTTGGTTCTTGGCGCTTTTGTTCCAGCTCTATTTGCTCGCGCCGCTTCTGCTCAAGCTCTACGGCAAAATTTTCCAGACACAGAAAAACGCAATCAAGTTTTATGGCGTGACGTTGTTTATTTTAGCGCTCGCCTCGATGGCTTTGATGGCGCTCTATGGCGCCGCATTTGAGATGCCGGATCGTGCCTACTTTGCCATTGATTCGCACATGGCGGCATTCTGTTTGGGTGGCGCATTTGCGGTATTCAATTTCTTCCAGCCACGTGCGCCGCGCACGAAAAAACATTTCCCATTCGTGATGCTAGTAGTTACTTCAGCGGCTGCGATTGCGCTCGCATTCTTCACGCACTTTGACAGCGCCTTCGCGTTTTGTGTGGCTTTGCCGGCTGCGGCTGTCATCGCGATGATTCAGATATTTTGTATTATTAAACTGCAAAAGAATATTCATGCGCGCAAAAAGACGCTCAGCATCGTGCGCTTCTTCGAGAGCTTAGGTAGGCTTTCTTATGGTATTTATATTTTCCACTGGCCACTCTACATTTTATTGCCGCAGTTGCTCTCGCCGGACACGGCTGAATGGGGCTATGCGGTCGTGAATGTGATTGCGAGCTTCTTCCTCGCGCTGATTTGCTATGAGCTAGGACGCATTAAAAATGTGCGTCAAAGTTTCAAACAAATTCGTTTGCCAATGCGTATTTCTTTCGCGACGCTTGGCGTAGTAGCGCTCGCCGCTGTTGTTACCGCGCTGGTGCGCGCACCGGAAGTTTCTAGCATTGCCGAACAGCTAAATCTTGCAGCAGAGCATAGTAATGAGGATGTGATTAATAAAACGCGTGACGCAGCAGACTATATTGCGGCGACGCAATTGCTCGAGCAGACCAACGAGACGCTTGACGCACAATTGAAGCTCGCGGCCGCGACGGAAATAAAACTCGCACCAACGAAATCGGTGGCTGCGCCAAATGCGAATGCAGCGAAAGTTTTAGTGATTGGCGACTCGGTGACTTTGGGCGCGAAGGCTGCAATCGAGGCGACGATTTCGCAATCATTTGTTGATGCAAAAGAAAATCGCGGCATCGAAACGACGACCAGTATTCTTGCCGGCTATGCTGCGACGGGTAAATTACCAAATACGATTGTCGTTAGCCTCGCGACGAATTATCGCAACATTACCGAATCAATGCTCGCAAATATCAAAGGCGTGATTGGTAAAAATCATAAGCTAGTTTTGGTTACCGCATATGCTGGTCCATTGCAGCCGCGCGAAACGCAAAACGCCACACTTAAATCCTTTGCCAAGAAGTACAAAGACGTCTACATTATGGACTGGTGGGAAGTGGCGCATGACAATTGGTCGCTCATGTATGCCGATCATATTCATTTAAATCCGGAAGGCCGCACAGCTTACGCGAACTTGTTAAATAACGTGTTGAGGGGGGTCCGATGAACGAAAAACGTCGCAAGAAATTTGCCGTGCTGCTATTTGTACTAGTTTTGGCGTTTGCATCTTTTGAAGCTGCGACATTATTTACTTCGAAGCGCAGCCATGACATCGCACGCGCACGCAAAGATGCTGAGGAAATTTCCGTCGAGCTCGGCATGATTTCATCGTCATTCTATTCGGGCGACCGCGCGCTTTATGACCGATCATACAAGCGTTTCAGTGAGAGTCTTGCGGGCTTTTCGCGTAATGTCTACATCAAGCAAAGTCACGGTGACGTGTACGACGCCATCGAAAACTATCGTGCGATGCTCGAAGAAAAACAAGACGAAATTGCCGAGTTCCTTGAGCTGAGTGCTGCGCTAAATACCCTGAGCAGCGAGATTGATTTAGTGAATCCGGAAAAGCTCGACGCGGCGAATTTCTATCAAATCCAGCAGGCTTTCCAGGCTCTGCGTGATTGCCTCGCCAAAATTGAGTCGGAAAACTACGAGCCGATCAAAAAGAAGCTCGATGCATATGTCGGCGAAATTATTCAGCTGTCTCAGTCGTCGGCAACTTGTATTGCCGTCTGTCCGAAGGAAAGTTTTGTCGATAAAAATAGAAAGCTCGCCGACCTAAAAACAAAGTATCAATCCGAATTTGAAAACCTCGGCATGGACATTTCTAAATCCTTGGATCCAAGCGCGCTGATTGTCCGACTCGGGGAAATATAATAAAATAAGCTTATGCATAAGATTCTTTTTCCAGAAGCCAATAATGAATTTATCAAGTCTGCTGTTGCTGCATTGGCAGAGCAGGGTATCTGCGAGCCAATCGCTGAAGATTTAGATCTGCAGACTGCGTCCGTAAAAGTGATCGACGGCGTCGCTGACGCGATGATTGCTGGTATTGATTTTACTTCGCGCGATGTGATTTTGACGGTGCGTGATGTGATTGGCATGCAGGAAGGCCGCAAAACTTTTTCGAGTCTCTTCGTCGCGAAATTCCCTGACGGTCGCACTGTTATTTTGTCTGATGGTGCTACCTGCAAGAACCCAACCGCAGAGCAACTCGCAGATATTATTGAATATGCAAACGACGCTGCCGCAAAAATCCTAAACGACACTCCACGTCTCGCGATTTTGTCCTTCTCGACCTTTGGCTCTGGCGGCAAAGATCCTTCAATCGACAAAACCGCTGAGACTCTCGAAATCATTCGCGCACGTCGCCCGGATATTCTCGTCGATGGCGAAATGCAGCTTGATGCTGCCGTTAATCCTCGCGTTGGCGAAAAGAAAGCAGCTGCTCATGGCGGCTCGGAAGTTGCTGGACGCGCCAATGTCCTGATCGCCCCAGATATCAACGTTGGCAATATTCTCTATAAATCCTTCGAACAATTTGCCGGGGCGACCGTTGCTGGCCCAATTTTACTCGGCTTCAACAAGCCGGTTTCGGACCTTTCGCGCGGCTCGACTGTCGACGACATCATTTTGACTGCCGAATCCCTGTTAAAACTCGTCTAATTTCTTGACAAAACCATAAGCAAAATGCTATAATTTTTGTAGTGTAGGGTTCAAAAAATACAAAAACACAACTGCGAAGAAGGTTGTCGTATTTCCGAGTGATTCGGCTCAAAACAAACAATCACAAAAAGGCAATTATTATCGCACCGTTTGCGGCTGTCATTTTGGCGGTCGCTAGTTTTTTCTGGTTCGCTCAAAATTCTTCGGCCGACTCTATTAAGAACCAGACTTTCGAATCGCAAAACTCGAATTACTCTACGCATGAACAGGGCGCCTGGTCCTTCTCGCGCGAAGCAAGCATCCTCGATACGCGCCACGTCCAAGTCGATTACACAATCAAATCGAATCTGAAGGGCAACGGCAATAAAAAGGACGTGCTCTTTATGATGGATACTTCTGGCTCAATGACCACGGCTCGTTATGGTGGCGTCGTTGATGCTATTAAAAGCGTTGCGCATAATCTCTCGGACGATAATACTGGCAGTAAATTTGCGCTCGCCACCTTTAATACGACAACCCTCGTCGTGTCGGATTTCACCAGCAGTTATGGAGATTTTATTTTCTCGATCTTCGATAAGATGCCGGCAGCAGTTGGCGGTACCGATTACTACTCGGCCATTATGAAAATTGACGAGATGCTCGAAGGCTATGAGCCGCAGGATGACCGCGATTTGGTCGTTATTTTCATTACAGATGGTCGACCAGTCGAAAACGATGGTTTGCAACAACTTGCCTATCGAGAGCTCAAACAGAAATATCCATTCATGACAGTGCAGGGCTTGCAATTCGAACTTGGTGATGAGGTGATTCCGGAAATTGCGGCAGTCTCAGATAATCAATTCGTCTCTTATGTTGACACCGTCGAGGATGTCCTATTCGAAGCCGTGGCGGACGGCTATAAGTATGACCCATTCGTTTATCTTGAAGACATTAATACGAATTACTACGACATCGAATCGGTCACCGCATCGCTCGGATCGGCGACGGTCGAAAATGGCCGCATTACTTGGGACATGAGCGAACTATACCGCTCTGGCACGAAGCAAACGATGAAATTAAAACTCACCGTCAAAGATGCCTGTTTAGATACGGAAGAGGCGCGCTGCGCAATTTCGTCTCACACGGAAATTCATACTAAACTTCGCGACGCACCAGACGAAAATCTTTCGACGAGCGATTCACTGTTGATTCAGTTTAAATACGATGTCAGTTACGACTTGAATGCACCGACTGATTGCGAAAACGCAATTGCGCTACCGGCGACGACCAAGGCGTTGATTTCATCGACAATTGAAATTCAGGATATTACTCCAGTTTGCCAGGGCTATAAATTCCATGGTTGGGCAATAGCGAACGATGCCACCTACCGTTACAACGACAATTATTTCAAGATGCCTGACAGCGATACAGTCATTCGGGCAATTTGGAGTAAAGCTAGCGTTAGTAAGTCTATGGAGGGGAACGTAGCGCCAATGACTACGGCGACCTTCAAGAGCGTCTCAAGCGCCTGTTCATTCGGCTGTCCGGGCAGCACATTCGACACGCAGTATAATGCCATTACTGCGGCGGCAGGCGGACAGAAGAAAGATATTAAGGCGATTAAGATGGCAGACTCTCTTCCGATCGACTTCACGCCAGACGAGGAAAACAAAACAAATATTTTCTCGGCCGATGATTCGGAATTGCCGATTTATGGCTTCTACGATAATACGACGAAGACCCTATATTTCTACTCAGATGCGGACAAAATTTATCTAGGCGCACGCGCGCACTTAGCATTTAGCAGCTTTGCAAATTTGGAAGACATCTCTGCAATGGAATCTATTGATACGTCAAATACTCAGGATATGAGGGATATCTTTGCGAACGATAAAAAGCTCAAAGATTTGTCGCCAATCGCGCATTGGGATTTGTCTAGCACTACTACTCTTTACGAAGCCTTTTATGCGACCGGCGCAGAAAACCTCGACGCTCTTGCGGAGTGGGACGTGTCACACGTTACAAGTTTCGAGGAGACCTTCGAAGATATGGATAGCCTCACGGACATTACTGGTCTTGCCGATTGGGACTTGGCTAGCGCCACAACGCTCGAACAGATGTTCTATGATTGCGATTCGCTTGCTTCGCTTGACGGTCTACAAAATTGGGACGTTCGCGGAATTAAGAACATGCATCAGCTGTTCTATAGCATGAATAGCCTAACGTCACTTGCTCCGCTTTCAGAATGGGAAACAGATTCTCTAGAAAACCTGGCCGCCGCATTTTCTTACACTACTGCTCTCGTCTCGCTTGATGGTATAGAAGGGTGGGATGTCAGTCATGTGACGTCATTTAATAGTCTATTTTATGGCGATGCGGCGCTAAGTGATATAGACGCACTGCTTGATTGGGAAGTCGGTCAGGTTTCTGATTTTTATCGTACCTTCCGCGACTGTACAGCGCTCTCGAGCCTCTATGGACTACGTAAATGGAATACGGCGAGCGTGACTACCATGCAAGAGGCATTCTATAACACCAGGATGACTTCATTGAATGGCCTCCAAAACTGGAATGTCAAAAAACTAAAGAGCCTCAACTCCGCTTTCCAGGATAGCTCTAATCTTATAGACCTATCGGCATTGTCAGGGTGGGAAACCGACAGCCTAACTGACATGGCCTACGCTTTCCAGAACTGTAGTAAGCTTCAATCATTGAACGGTCTCCAAAATTTCTACACCGGAAAAGTGACGACGCTGCGCGCAACCTTCAAGAACAACCCTCTTCTTTCGGATATTACCGCGCTTAACGATTGGGATGTGGCTAAAGTAACGACGATGCGCGAATTATTCAATAAGGACACCAGTATCACTAGTCTAGTGGCTCTGTCGGGTTGGATTACTACGTCGCTAACGAATCTCGAAAACACATTCTCCAATATGACTTCATTGACGCGACTTGGGGCCGACGCTCCACTCAAGGGCATTGACGACTGGGATGTCACGCATGTGACGACTTTGTATGGCGCCTTCCAAGCGAACACGTCCTTAACGGACATTACCGCACTTTCCACTTGGCGCCCGGTTGCGACAACGACAATGTATCAATTGTTCTATAACGATACCGCCCTTACGAATTTGTCAGGGCTCGAAGATTGGCGACCTTCGAGTTTAGCAAACCTAGAAGGCGCTTTCAGAAGTACATCAATTACTTCGCTTACTCCGCTTTCGCAGTGGACTACCCCAAATCTTCAGACGCTGGAAGGGACATTCAGGGATACTCCAATCACTAGCCTTAGCGGTCTTGAAAACTGGGATGCCGGATCATTAACGACGCTGAGAGGTGCTTTCTTAAATACGAGCATCGCTAATGTCGATAGCCTGCAAGCGTGGCGCCCAAGCAAACTTACATCTATGTTGAACACATTTGAGGGTTGTTCGAGCCTGACGGATATATCTGGTCTTGCCGGGTGGACGAATCTGCCAGTCTTGAGCAATATGTCGAGTGCATTTTACGGAACTTCCATCTCGAGTCTCCATGGTCTCGAAAACTGGAGTACGCCGGTTCTTACGAATCTCTCCTCGGCATTCTATAATGTATCAACCCTAACGGATATTTCGGCACTCGCGACCTGGACGAGTACCGGATCAATTAAGAATCTCAACAGCGCATTTTATGGCGATACGGGGTTAACGGACGTTAGTGCACTTGCCGGTTGGAATGTTGAAAGCATTACAAATTACGGCTATGCATTCTACGGCTGCGATAATGTCAGCGACTTTAGTACGCTTGACCCATGGGCTAACACGCTAAACAATTCTGCCTCATTCAGCAGGATGTTTAATCGCTCCTCCTCTTCCATTCCGGCCGCAATATTACCAAGTTGGTATACAATATGAGGTATTAAAAATGATTCGATTAAAAGAAAAAATGAGTAACAAAAAAATAATCGCCCTCGCATTTGTTGGGCTGTTCGCTGCTACATTCAGTTTCGTTTTGCTCTCGTCTGCCTTTACGAAGGCGCTCACTTCTTCGACGCAAATTAATTCCGGACACACGAACTACGCCGAGCAGGAGCAGGGCGCATGGCGCATTACGCAGACCGCAACGGCCTCCAGTACGAGTACCGCAAAACTCGAAATTAAAGCCGAATCAATCCTGAAGGGTGACGGCAAAGACAAAGATGTCTATGTTATGCTCGATACTTCTGGCTCAATGACGAATGATCGCATTAATAAGATGACAAGCACAATCATCTCACTGGCCAACACTTTGCTAGCGGATGGAAATGGTAATAATCGCATTGCGATGGACGCCTTCAACTCTGATATATATGACGTTTCTGGATGGACGAATGATAGCTTTATGTTCCGACTTCGTATCGGAGATTATTTGCCAGCCGCGAATGGCGGTACAAATTATTACAAGGCGATTCAAAAAATCGATGAAGTTTTTGCGGACTATACTTACGATGAAAATCGCGACCCAATCGTCTTGTTTATTACAGACGGCGCACCGGTCGAGGACCATCCACTCGAAGAACCAGAATATTTCGTTCTGAAGCAAAAATACCCATGGCTAACCGTTCAAGGCATTCAGTTCGAAATGGGCGAAACGGTCATTGACCAAATTAAGAAAGTTTCAGACAATCAGTTTACTTCGAATTCAGAAAATGTCGAAGACGTCATCTTTGAGGCGGCAATGGACGGCTATAAATATAGTGAATTCCGTCTGAACGATTATATTAATGACGACTACTATGAAATAGCAAGCGTATCCGCGACGGCGGGCAATGTTACGACCAACCAGAATCAGGTTACCTGGAACATGGACAATGTCTATCGTTCTGGCACGAAGCAGATTTTAACCGTCATGCTAAATGTGAAGCAGGCCTGTATCGACAAAGACGATAGCCTCTGTGCGGTTAATGAACGTACGACAGTTAGCACGAAAATAAAAGACGTCGCGGATGAATCAATTAATACGACCGAATCGCCAGTTTTGCAATTCCGCTTTGATGTGAGTTACGACTTAAACGCGCCGTCCAGCTGTAATCTTGATCCGGAAACTGCGCCAGCAACTTCCAAGCAACTCATTTATTCGAGTGTAGAAATATCAAACTATACGCCGGCCTGTTCCGGCTATCGCTTCGACGGCTGGTCGCTTGTGAGCAATGCGACCTATCGTTACAACGATAATTATTTCCGTATGCCAGAAGAAGACGTGTTGCTTCGCGCTGTTTGGTCGAAGCCGTCCATCTCGAAGTTGACGGAGGGCACTGTTGCGCCAACAACCTACGCTATGTTTAAGAGAGCGGTTCCGCAAACTCACTACGCCGCCGCTTCACGTAACGGTTACAACAGTCTCTATGTTAACGCTGCAGGAAGCTTAAATAATATTGAGCATATCGTCTATTCAACCGACAAGCCGCCAATTGATGCGCCACTCGACGATGCGCATAACTTTGCCGATGCTAACTCGGATTTGCCGATCTATGGTTACTATGTCGCCGAGACCAAGACTTTCTATTTCTATTCCGATGCTGACGTCGTTCAACTTAATCCGGTTTCGAGTGGTCTATTTGCTGAGTTCAAAAATCTAAAATCGATTGAGGGTGTCGGCAAGTTTGATGATTCGTTGGT
>JAFYZJ010000059.1 GCA_017548735.1 Candidatus Saccharimonadota bacterium
GACTCTCACAAAGCGTATGGCCGAAGATCTTTCCGACCACCTCACCGAAATCGGCATCAAAACCGCCTACATTCACAGTGACGTCGATACGCTTGAACGTAGCGATATTCTGCGCGATCTGCGCAACGGCACCTACGATGTGCTTGTCGGCATCAACCTCCTCCGCGAGGGCCTAGATTTGCCAGAAGTTTCTTTGGTCGCCATTCTCGATGCGGACAAAGAAGGCTTCCTGCGCAGCGAATCCGCCCTTGTCCAGACTATTGGCCGCGCCGCCCGCCACGTCGAAGGCAAGGTTATTATGTACGCAGACAATATGACCGGCAGCATGCAGCGCGCCATCGAAGAGACCTACCGTCGCCGCGAAATCCAGCAAAAATATAACAAAGAGCACAATATTACGCCGCAAGGCATTGCCAAAGAAATCAGCCAAGGCCTCCGCGCCATTATCCCAGAAAAAGAGAAGAGCAAGAAGCTCGACCTCAAGCGTATCCCACGCGAGGAATTGCCACAAATCGTCAAAGAGCTCTCTTCGCAAATGCAAATGGCTGCCGCCAACCTCGAGTTCGAACGCGCCGCCGAACTTCGCGACCAAATCGACGATATTAAACTAGCATTGGAGAAGAAAAAATGAGTTTTCAAGCCGCCAAAGAAATTATTGTAGATAACGAAATTATGCTTCGTCGTTTTAGCCACGACCTCGATCAGCAGCGCTACGACACCATCGTCGCAAGCCGCGAACACCTTTTGCCGTGGCTCCCGTGGGCGCATTTCTATCAGAGTTTCGATGAGATGCCAAAGTTCATTGACGGCCAAATCGAGGCCTTCGATAAGGGCGCCGTCCTCGGCTACGACATTATTTACAAAGGCCAATTCGCTGGCGCCATTGATCTCCATAATTTTTCTGCCGAAAACCGCAACTGCGAGATTGGCTACTGGCTTGGCAAAGATTTTACTGGCAAGGGCATTATGACACGCTGTGCTGACCGCATCACAAAGTACGCTTTCGACGAGATCGACATGCATCGCGTCGTGATTCGCGCCGCCGACAAAAACACCGCCTCCTGGTCTGTCGCCGAGCGCCTTGATTATGTTTACGAAGGCACCCTGCGCGAAGCAGAACTTTTGGACGGTGTTTTCTACGGGACTAAAATCTATTCCAAGCTTCGTTAGTGAACTGAAATATTACCCATACTATTGTCGACATAGAGTTTTACGGACGACGCATCGTTACCGCCGTTGACGTTTTTGTTACCCATATCGACATCGGCTTTCACATCCACATCGCCAACATGGTCGATACGGACATTGCCCATGCTAAGGCTAATCGATGAATCTTCGGTTAAATGTAGAGAATTAATCTCAACATCACCCATGCTGTTCTTGATGCGAATCTTGCCGAAACAATCTTTGACAGTGAGCTTGCCCATGCTGAGACTTGCGTCGATATTTTTTGCGGAGCCAAGCTCAACATCGCCGGCCGAACTATCGACAATAAGCGTTGCAACATTAAAATCATCGACCGCAACGCGACCAAAGTTCGAATCGACTTTAATCTCGCCCGCATAACTGCTCGGGAGATAAAGTTCAACACTTACCCCTTCCCAGTTAACGCAGAAGAAATGACACTCTTCACTCCTATCCTCAATTTTGAGCGTACCGGCTTCATTTTTTACAACCGCATCGTCAGTTCTCTTCGCGTAGAATTTCACCGTCGCCACGTCGCTCTCCGTGCCACGCACGGCGACTTTACCGGCCTTAACATTGATATCCATTTTCTCGATTTCAGCAATCGGATATTCATTTTCAAAGGCAAGATTCGAGCTCACGTTATCCCCATTAAAGCCAAATCTAAATGATCCTTTATTCGCGATACCGAAAATTAGAAGCGAGGTCAAACCGAGCACGACGACCGATAGAATAATCGCAAGCACTACATAAAACGTCTTCTTTTCTTTAGTCTTCGTCGCCATAATCTTCTCCCGTTTTAATGAGGAATATGAGTTTCACAATCTGCGTCAAAACTGCATAAATGATCCACATAATCCAAGTAATATACCAAGCGCCAGTCAGGAAGCTAACCAAAAGATAGAAGGTTAGCGTAACGAGCGCGAGAATACCGTCAATGCTACGATAAAGACTTTCGCCTTTCGAGCGTGGCTTGTTTTCTTTGCGATTTTTGCGGTAAGTAATTGCCGAGAAAATAATAATCAAAGTGGCAAGACCGAAGAGTAGCAAGAAAATCGCTCCCGCAATAATCGGATTAATGCCAGCGACCGGGATCGCAACCGCTACGAATGCTATTGCGATAAAGTAGAGGAATACGCCCGAGAGAATGCCAATTGTTTTCTTTTTCGCTACGCTCTTATCAAATAACTCTTCAGCGCGCTCTGCATCTCTTTGAGCTTTCAACTCGTCCGCCTCATCGCTACCACCATCGTGCAGCAATTCGTCTGGTGTGACGCCATATAAATTACAAAGTGGCAATACTTTATCGAGATCTGGACTCGATTGACCGGTCTCCCACTTCGAAACGGTCTGACGCGTAAGCTCCAATTTGTCCGCAACTTCTTCTTGCGACAAACCGGCAGCCTTACGCAATTTTATTAACCTTTCTGGTAATGTCATAAGGTTCCTTTTTGTTAATGTATGCTTTAATTCTAGTAAAAAGCAACGAAAATTAACACCAACTAGACTTTACATTTACGCAACGAAAATTAACATTTGGGCACTTTTTTGACATTTTTTCGCATTTTTGATGCGATTTTTGCAAAAAAATAACCAAAATCGACCCACAAACCATAAGCATATTGACTTTTTAGCGAAAGTATGCTATAATAGAAAGGTTGAATTCATATTCGACAAAATATACACCATTGGGGGTCTTAAAAATGAATGGCGCACCTTTAGAGCAAATTAGAAAAGATTACGAAACGTACAAAGGATATTGCGATTGCGGACGACGCGTCGTTATGTCGTAGGCGAAAAACAGCGAGCTGATGATCAGAATGAGCGGAAACCTAAATCACGAAGATATCGTCAAAGGCGTTATTTATCGCATGAAGGATTTCGACACCGTTGTTGAGAAGACAATCCGCAAAAATTATCCATTATCAATGGATAGTATCAAAACGAACATCACAGATATCGCGGGTGTTCGAATCATCACTTATTACAGAGATGATGTCTACCACGTACGAGACGAGATAGTCCGTTCTTCCGGCCTTAAGGTCCTGGAGGAAATCGACTATATCAAAAATCCTAAGCCTAATGGCTATAGGAGTCTTCATCTCGTTCTTGAAGTCCCGATTTCGATACCGAACAAAGAGGGAACAGCTGTCGAAGGCGAAAAACCGCCGAAGACGAAGAAACTCCCCGCAATCAAGGTTCCGGTCGAAGTCCAGATTCGCAGTATGTTCGAGGAAGTATGGGGCGAAGGCGATCATCTCACAAACTACAAGAAAGATACGCCCAGCGAAGAAGCAATAGCCGTGTTTAAACACATGGGCGACCTGCTTGACCAGTTGGACGATGACTTGATTCGCTTGCGCGACAATCTCCCGCTCAAAACCGAAAATGAGCCCGAGGAGCCTTCTACGTAATCTATTGCTCAAAGCCGTCTCCACGTGAGGCGGCTTTATTTTTATGTTATAATAACAGATATGAAAACCGTTACTCGTTTTGCGCCGTCGCCGACCGGCTATATTCATATCGGCAATTTACGTTCAGCAATTTACCCATACCTTGTTGCGAAGCAAGACGAGGGCACCTTTATTTTGCGCATCGAAGATACCGACCGCGCCCGCTACGTTGAAGGTGCTACCGACCTTATTAAAGACACTTTGAAATGGATTGGTTTGGACTGGGATGAAGGTCCAGACAAGGGCGGCGAAAACGGCCCATACTTCCAGACTCAGCGCCAAGAAATCTATGTCGAATGGGCAAAGAAGCTCATCGCTGCCGGCCGTGCCTACGCCGACCCAACTCCAAGTGACCAAATCGCAAAATATCGCGAAGAAGCATCCAAAAACAAGCAGGCATTTCTGTACCGCAACTACCGCCCAGACAATACGCCGGAATGGGAACCGGGCATGCCGCTTCGCTTCAAAGCCGATCCAAAAACGCGCACTTATCATGACGAAGTTTTTGGCGACATGACCATGCTCCCAGAAACCCAGGACGATATTATTCTCATCAAGGCTGACGGTCTTCCAACTTATAACTTCGCCCACATTGTCGACGACGCCACGATGGGCGTAACCCACATTTTCCGCGGTCAAGAATATTTGCCAAGCATGGGCAACTACCTCGCCATTTACGAAGCGCTTGGCCTCGATACGCCAAAGTTCGTCCACTTGCCACACATTCTCGCACCAAGCGGGAACAAGAAACTCGGCAAACGCGATGGCGCTAAATCTGCCGTTGATTACCGCGCCGACGGCATCCTGCCAGAAGCCATGCTCAACTTCCTCGCCTGCCTTGGCTGGAACGATGGCACCGAAGACGAAATCTACAGCAAACAAGATTTGATTGAAAAATTCCGCATCGACCGCATCCAGCACGCCGGCGCTCGCTACGATGAGCAGAAGCTCGTCTGGCTCAACGGTCAATGGATTCGCCGCCTCTTCGCGGAAGACGCCGAAGCACTCTTTGCGCGCACCAAAGTTTTCTGGCCAGAAGAAGCCGCAACTGCCGACGACGCTTATAAATTCAGGATTTTCAATATCATCTACGACCGTCTCAAGACCTTGGGCGACCTCAAAACAATGACGAATTATTTCTTCGTCGACCCTGCCGTCGATATGACGATGATTGAATCAAACAAGGCCCTCAAGAAGCTTTCCGAAAGCGAAATCCAAGACATTCTCCGCCAAGCGATTAATAAACTCCAGAGCGTCGAGAATTGGACTGCCAACGATTTACAAACCGCACTCAACGAATTGCTCGAAAGCACCGGCCGCAAACCAGCCGAACTCTTCGGCCTGATTCGCCTCAGTGTCAGCTTCGCGCCGTTTAGCCCAGCCCTCCATGACACACTGAGCGTCCTCGGCCGCGAACGTAGCCTTGCGCGCCTCAACGCCGTCATCACCGCCTACGCCCGCGACTAGAATTATCCAAAAAATGCTATAATATCATTACTTTTTTGGTGCCCATCCAAAGGGGGTGATTTTATGGGCAAGATTTTTAAAATAACTGGCACTTACTACGAGGGCGACGAGCAACGCGGTCCCGACTTTACTGGC
>JAFYZJ010000060.1 GCA_017548735.1 Candidatus Saccharimonadota bacterium
AATCGTATCGCGGAAGCTAACTTCGCGGTTGTTGACATCGCGCAAAATACCTTCGTCGAGTAGCTGGAGCAAAGTCGTGAGCACGAGCGGATGCGCCTTTTCAATCTCATCGAGCAAGACCACGGAGAATGGATGCTTCATGACCTGCGCGGTAAGGCTGAGTTCGTTTGTAGCGCCGTCAGCAATCAAACGCTGGACGTCGTCTGCAGAAACATATTCGTTCAAATCGATGCGCACAATTTCGCCTTCGCCCTTGAAGTAGACATCGGAAATTGCCTTTGCGAGCTCGGTTTTACCTACGCCCGTAGGACCGAGGAAGAGGAAGGTGCCGATCGGACGTTGCTCGTTGCGTACGCCAGCAGCGGCGCGACGCAGAGCATCGCTCACGGCTTGGACGGCTGAGTCTTGGCCGATCAAACGCTGGTGAATAATCGATTCCATGTTGAGTAATTTGTCTTTGTCTTCGTCGGTATGCGTGGACTGCATCTTTACTCCGTAGGTCTGCTCAATTGCTTTCTGGACAGACTCGTCCGTGATGAAGCGTCCCTGAATCGGATAGGCAGCGGCGGTTTCAAGCAAGTTGATTGCGCGGCCCGGCATCACGAGATCGTGCACGTAGCGCTCGGACAAACGGTAAGCTTCCTTGAGCGCCCAGTGCGTATAAACCACGCCATTCTGGTATTCGAAAATTGGCACGCGGTCTTGGAGTACTTTCATCGTGTCAGCTTCGCTGGCCGGCTCAATCATGATTTTGTTGAGCAAGTTTGCGAGCGTGCTCTTGCGTGCGGAAATTTCGAGGAAGCGCTGTTCGTCGAGCGTGAGAATAATGCGCAAGCTGCCGCCTTCGATGACCGGCAACAAAATGCTAGAAATATCGACAGAGCCCGGCGCGTCTTCCATGAAGACCTGAGCGTTGTCGAGCCAGAGAATAACATTCTTGGCGTGGCGCGCTTCGTTGAGAATGCGCGTCATCAAAATTTCGAGTTGGCTGCGGTCGGCAGCGGCGCTAATGAGCGCGCCAGCATCGAGTTTGAAAACCTGGCGGAATTTCAGGCGGGAAGAAATCTTGTTATCGGCGTCCATAATTTCGCTCGCGAAATCGTTCACGATCGTGCCGCGGCCACAACCTTCTGGGCCGATGAGCGCGACGTTTTGACGGCCGGCTTTTGAGAAGACGTCGATCATTTGCTGCGTCTGTTCCTGATGCAAAGCAATCGACATGTCGCGACCGACGCGCGTTTCGAAGCGGCTAGAAATATTCTGCGCATAGCGCTGCAAAAGCGGCGTATAACCAAACATCAAGTCGCGCGCAAAGCCGCCGGTGTGGCGTTTTTGCTTCGTGCCTTTGACGAGATCGTTGAGATAGTTAAACCAAGTGAGACCGTCGTATAGGTCACCGATTTCGAGCTTCATTGAATTGAGAATCTGCTCGCAATTTGGGTGGCAGGCAATAATCGCAACCGCGAGCACGCCGCCAGAAATCACTTCGGAGTTGGTCTTTTCGCGAATCTCGATTGCCTTATCGAAGAATGGCGTCATGTCCTGCGGAGCGTTGGCGGTAATCGCCTCCATGAAGCGCGGCGTGATGCTGTAGCGCGTGGCGAGGAAATTGCCGCTGCGGGTGTTGGCGTACCACTTTGCGATTTGCTGCGGCGTTGGATGCTTGCCCATGTGGACGAGGCATTCGTTGCTGAGCAAATCATCGACGCGGTTGCTTTTGCCGGTCGGCACCATCTTTAATTCGTATTTAGTCCAAATCATTAATTCGAGCGGTACAAAAGCAAAGCCGATGAGTAGCCAGCCGAGCGGGCGATGCACGAAGAGCAGGGCGCCGCCAAAACCAAGCAAAGCGACTAGTGCAAGCACGAGCAAAGCTTTGACTGGCGTCGAGTTTGCGACTTTGCCGGCGCGCGCTTCGTTGGCGCGCATGCTGTTTGGATGATACTGTGCCATTAGAACGCTACTCCCATCGTGCAGAGAATGATGCCGGCAACCGGTGCGAGCGGAATGAGCGGCCAAAGCACGGAAATAACGAGACCGATGACGAGCGTGCCGACGAGGCAGACGATGCCACCGATAATTACGACGACGCGCACGATGAAACCAATCACGCGCGAGAGCAAGCGATCAAAGAAAGCGACCAGCGCTGCATCAAGGCCGCCGTTTGCGGCGCGTTCGTTCGCAGAAATCTGGCGGAACGGCTCGAAAAGAGTTTTTAGTAATAAGCCGATTGAAAAGAAGTCGGCCGTATTGCGCAGACGGTCGCGAAAGCCGAGAAAATAGATACCCCAACCACGAGAATACCACCACTGCAAAAAGCTTACGGCTAACATAGTTTTATTATAGCATAGACCTTGATTTTTCAATCTGTTTATGCTAAACTAAACAGGTAAATTATGAAAACAAACAAGAGAAACCAACAATACCAATATGCTGTCGTTGCCGTGCTTAGTTTCGCGATGCTTTTTATGGTGATTGGTTTCGCTGCTTACGTTCGCTTTACGGGCGACCTGAATGCTTCCGCACTCACGGCTGGCCTCACGCAGCGCGCCGGTTTCGATGCGGAGTCATATCAGGAAAGTGATTCTTCGGTGTTTGCGCGTGCCAAGACCGTGCGCCCGCACGAGATTAATTTTACGATTCATTTGAACAAGGGCGAGCATTATGCCGCTGTGATAAATATCGTGAATCCGGACAATGCCGACGCAGTTCTAAAGAAGCTCGAGCTATCCAGCCTCGGCCAGTACGAGGGCATTATCGATTACCGCCTCACGCTTGACGATGAGGATTACATTGGCACGACCGACAATATCAACTACGCGATTTTACGCAATGGTACCGGTGATCGTAAACAGCTGTTCATCCAGGTAGATTATCCGGCAGACGCAAAAATTAGCGGTCCGGTCGACTTAGACTTGTTCGCTAAGCTTGAATTTGCAAATTAAGGATGCGCTCCGCGAGGGGCGTATTTTTTGTTGCTGCCAAAAAGTCGTCGAGCGTCGAAAGCACGTCGTAACCGCGCGCGCCGTCACGATAATGCATCGGGATGATATGTTTTGGATTTGCGGCTTCACAAATCTTTGCGGCCATCGCACCGTCGATTGTATAGTAGCCGCCGACGGGGATTAGTAAGTAATCGGCATCTTTGATGGCGGCAAGCTGAGCCTCGTCAGGGAAGTGGCCGAGATCGCCGAGATGGACGAGCTTTTCGCCGTCAGCCTTCACGATAGTGATACTGTTCGGCCCGCGGAGTGCCCCTTGCTGGTCATCGTGCCAGCTGGCGACTTCCTGGATTTCGAGCGTGCAATCATTATCGCTGAGCGTGACATTTTCGCGGCCGGAGTGATCGGCGTGTTCGTGCGAGCAAATGACCTTGTCGGCCTCGAGGCGCAGCGGGGCATAGCCCGGCACGCTGCCGTCCTTGTAGGGGTCGATTACCAGTGAGTCGTTAATCTTGAAACAAGCGTGTCCAAACCATTCAATCTTCATGCAGATATTATAGGGGAGCGGGGCCGCGCCAGCAAGGGATCCTATTGACAAATTTAAGCATATGTGCTATAATGTATATATTATGCTTAAGGCATAAAATCTATTTTTGCTCGGAGGTGGAGCATGGAACATTCAGAGATAGTAGCTATGACCGTAGACGCAGTGCGCAAGGCTTGTGTGGAACAGGAAATAACGCAGGGCGCGATTGGCGTGACCTTTGCGTATCCGAACAAGGAGCAGGAAAGCTATGTTGAACCGGTCGTTGAGGGCGGCGATACAATCGGCCGCGATGCGGACGGTAAGGAACTCGGCGATTGCGCCGACGTCGTCGCAGCGAAGGTCGCTGGTACGCTCAAGTCAATTGAGTACTATACAGCAGAGAAGCCTTATCCTGGTCGCGACAAGTATACGTCGGGTGCGCTTCCGGAGCAGTTTGTCGGTGAAGGCATAACCAACTGGAAGGGCGGCATCGGTATCCCGATCGGTCGCCTTATTGGCGGCGGTTGTGGTGGTTGTTGCCACCGCGGTGTTCTCGACTTCATAATCGTTGTTGCAGTAAGCGGCGGGAAACAGGAACAGGACGAAGCGGCAGCTTGGGCTGCGCTTGGTGTTATTCGCGAAATCACCGATAAGGGACCGTCGCTCATGCTCGCCAGAGATTTCTGGGAGAAGTATGACGAGGTCAACGGCGAAGTCGATCGCTACGTAGAGCCCAACGAAGGGCAATAAGCTCGAAGCCCCTGGCCTAAACCGCCAGGGGTTATTAATTTCTCTCGCGTTAACTCTTGCATATTTTCGCGAACTCTGGTATAATTGACAGGTATTCACGGATGGGTCAGTAGCTCAGCTGGTTAGAGCATCTGCCTCTTAAGCAGAGTGTCGTGGGTTCAAGTCCCACCTGACTCACCATT
>JAFYZJ010000061.1 GCA_017548735.1 Candidatus Saccharimonadota bacterium
ACCTCAAATTACAAAACTGGCATCGGTATCAAAAATACTTCCGGTGGCCGCGTCGAATATTACGACGGCAAAGTCTCCGGCAACACCGCCGCCTTCGGCGAAGAACCAACCGTCACCGAACACTTCTACGAGGTCTGCACCGAGCTCGATACGACTACAACCCCAAACCTCTACACCGCCAAACTCTTCTGGATGCGCGACGGCCAGTCCACCTGCGCCAATAACTAACGCACGCAAAGCTAGCAAACAAAAAACCAGGCTCTAAAGCCTGGTTTTTCTATCAAGCCAAATTAGCTCTTCTTATTCCAGCGATCAATCGAAGCTTCGATAACCTTCTTAGCTTCCTCAGCATCGAAGAAGCCCTTCACGTGAGTCGTGCCAGGTTTCTTCAAATCCTTGTAGTGGTTGAAGTGGAATTCGACCTGCTCGAACCAGCGCTTCGGCAAATCTTCGAGAGTCTTGTAAACGTCACCATTGTTGCGGTCATCATCAACGACAGCAATAATCTTATCGTCAACTTCGCCGTCATCTTCGAACTTCATCACGCCGAGAATGCGTGCAGTAAGATAAATACCGGTCGTAAGTGGCTGGTCAGTCACAACGAGAACATCGAGCTCATCACCATCCTCATCAAGCGTCTGTGGAATGAAGCCATAGTTGCAAGGCTTAGCGAAAGCAATTGGCTCAATACGATCGAGCATGAAGCAAGCGCGCTTGCGGTCCCACTCAATCTTGTGATTGCTACCGGTTGGGATTTCAATAACGACATTAATCGTACCTTCTTTATAATTTCCTGGGTCAAGAACCTGATTAAAATCAGCCATTCGATTCCTTTCTTTTACTCCATTTGTTTCCCCTATTATACCACGCGCTATATGATATAATAAGCATAAGAAAAATAGCTATTTATAGGAGAGTTAATAAAAATGGTCAAACTAGCAATAAATGGGTTTGGGCGTATTGGCCGCAACGCTTTCAAAATCGCTTTTGATCGCAACGATACTGAAATCGTCGCTATCAACGATTTGACTGACGCAAAAACCCTCGCACACCTCTTAAAGTACGACTCCAGCTACGGCATTTATGCCTGCGATGTCGACTTCGACGACGAAAATATCATCGTAGACGGTCAGAAGATCCGCGTCTACAGTGAAAAAGAACCGCAGAACTTGCCATGGGGCGAGCTCGGCGTCGATGTCGTCATCGAATCTACCGGTCTCTTTACTAACCCAGAAGACGCCCGCGCGCACATCGAAGCCGGCGCCAAAAAGGTCGTCATCTCTGCCCCAGCCAAGGGCGACGGCGCCAAGACTATCGTCCTCGGCGTCAACGAAGACGAAGTTACCGTCGATGACGAAATTCTCTCCAACGCATCTTGTACTACCAACTGTATCGCACCAGTCATGAAGGTGCTCGAAGATAATATTGGTATCGAAAAAGCCATGATGACCACCGTTCACAGCTACACGGCTAGCCAAAAGCTCCAGGACGCTCCTGCTAAGGATATCCGCGAAGCCCGCGCTGCCGCAGAAAATATCGTTCCGACGACCACCGGCGCTAGCAAAGCAGCCGCCAAGACCATCCCAAGCCTCCAAGGCAAATTCAATGGTCTTTCCGTCCGCGTCCCAACTCCAGTCGTTTCCCTCGCGGACATCACCGCTGTCACCAAGCGCCCAACTACCATCGAAGAAATCAACGAAATCTTCAAGAAGGCTGCTAGCGAAGATTACTACAAAGGTATTCTCGCTGCCACCGAAGAAGAGCTCGTCTCCATCGATTTCCGCGGCAACAGCAATTCCGCCATCGTCGATCTACCTTTAACTGACGTCGTCGACAACAATCTTATCAAGGTTGTTGCCTGGTATGACAATGAGTGGGGCTATAGTAACCGCCTCGTCGAACTTAGCGTCGACTTTGGCAAAATGGGAAAGTAAAACATATGCACGTATATCTTGGCGCCGACCATCGCGGCTATCAACTCAAAGGTCAAATCATCAACTGGCTCTCTAGCCTCCAAATTCCATTCACGGATTTTGGTGCAAACGAATATGACGCTGAAGATGATTACAACGACTATGCCCGCAAGGTCGCCGAAGCCGTTCTCCGCAACCCAGGCGATGACTCGTTCGGTGTTCTCGTTTGCGGTTCCGGCCAAGGTATGTGCATGCAAGCTAACCGCTACAAAGGCGTCCGCGCTGCTATTTGCCACGACACCGCCGAAGCTGTCGAAACTCGTGGCCACAACAACGCCAACGTCCTCTGTATTTCCGCCGACACCGTCAGCGATCAATATGCCGACATTCTCGAAGCATTCTTCAATACAAAACAACTGCCAGACGAGCGTTATTCGCGCCGCTGCAAGAAACTAGACGAGGCATAAAATGGCAATTGCAACAATCGCACCAACTATCCTCTCCAATAATCCAACCGAATACAAAGAAATCGTTAAGCGCTATTACCCTTTCGTAAAGCGCGCCCATATCGATATTTCTGACGGGACGCTCGCGCCAGAATCCGGCGTCACCATTAATGAAACTGCTGTTTGGTGGCCAAAGGGCTGGAACGTCGATATTCATATGATGACTGCCGAGCCGTCCAAGCATCTCGATAATCTCATCAAACTTCATCCGAACATGGTCATTTTCCACGCCGAAGCCAAGGACGATTTGCTCCCTATCTTTGATACCATCAAGCAAAATGGTATGAAGGTTGGCGTCGCAATCGTCAAAGGCATTTATCCGCCATCCATCAAGACTATTCTCGAACAAGCTGACCATGCCATGATTTTCTCTGGCGACCTTGGCAAATACGGCGGCGAAGCAGACTTGCTCTTGCTCGAGAAAGTTCCACTCATCAAGGAAATTCATACCAATATCGAAATCGGCTGGGACGGTGGCGCCAATATAGAAACTACCCGCCAAATCGTCCACGGCGGCGTTACCTGTATTAACGTCGGCAGCGCCATCAGCAAAGCCGAAGATCCAAAGGCTGCCTATGACGCCCTCATGAAAGAAACCGAAGAGGAGGACCCAATTTAATGGCTCGTATTGTCAGCGTCGGCTCTGCCCTTCAAGACGTTTATCTCATTGATCACGACGATTTCGGCACCAACAGCCACGGCTTTTTTAATCAATTAAAGCTCAGCGCCAAGGTCGACATCGACAAAATCAAGTTCAGCACCGGCGGTGGCGCTACTAACGCTGCCACTACTTTTGCGCGCAGCGGCCACGAATCCATTTTCATGGGCTGCATCTCCGAAGACCCAGCCGGCCAAGCTATTCTCAATTCCCTCGACGACGAAGGCATTGATTCTAGCTATATTACCTACGCCAAAAACACCCCGACTGGCTACTCTGTAATTATGCTCACTCCAGGTGGCGAACGCACAATTCTCACCTGCCGTGGCGCCAGCACGCGCTTTGACGCAATCGACCCGAAAGACCTCGAGACCATCTACCCAGATTGGCTCTATGTCACCACCTTCCATGGCGACATGGACAGTCTCGACCAGCTC